>NZ_JBHWVI010000133.1:0-24149 GCF_042737005.1 Streptomyces sp. NPDC060027 | reverse complement strand
GCCGGTGCCGCGAAGGCACCGGCACCCGACGGGCCGAACCCGGCCGCCGCGCGGGACCGTCAGAGCCGGGACAGCTCGTCCACCAGGTCGTCCAGGCCCAGGGAGCCCTGGGACAGGGCCGCCATGTGCCAGGCCTTGGCGTCGAAGGCGTCACCGTGACGCTTCTTCGCGTTCTCGCGGCCCAGCAGCCAGGCACGCTCGCCGAGCTTGTACCCGATGGCCTGCCCGGGGATCGTGAGATAGCGGGTCAGCTCGCTCTCCACGAAGTCGGCCGGGCGGCTGCTGTGCGAGCCGAAGAACTCCTGCGCCAGCTCCGGGGTCCAGCGCTCGCCCGGGTGGAACGGCGAGTCGGCCGGGATCTCCAGCTCCAGATGCATGCCGATGTCGACGATGACCCGGGCGGCCCGCATCATCTGCGCGTCGAGGTAGCCGAGCCGCCGCTCCGCGTCCGCGAGGAAGCCCAGCTCGTCCATCAGCCGCTCCGCGTACAGCGCCCAGCCCTCGCAGTTGGCGCTGACCTGGCCGACGGTGGCCTGGTAGCGGGACAGGTCGTCGACGACGTACACCCACTGCGCGAGCTGGAGGTGATGGCCGGGCACCCCCTCGTGATACCAGGTCGAGACGAGGTCGTAGACGGGGAAGCGGGTCTGCCCCATCGTGGGCAGCCAGGTACGGCCCGGACGGGAGAAGTCCTGCGAGGGGGCGGTGTAGTAGGGGGCCGCGGCGCCGCCGGGCGGGGCGATGCGGGACTCCACCTTCCGTACCGGCTCGGCGAGTTCGAAGTGCGTGCCGTCCAGGGCTTCGATCGCCTCGTCCATCAGCTCCTGGAGCCACGTCCGGACTTCCTCGACGCCCTCGATGTGGCGGCCGTGCTCGTCGAGATGGGCGAGCGCGACCCAGGGAGTCGCGGCGCCGGGCAGGATCTTCTCGGCCTCGGTCCTCATCTCGGCGAGGAGGCGGTGGTACTCGGCCCAGCCGTACGCGTACGCCTCGCCGAGGTCGAGATCCGTACCGTTGAAGTAGCGAGCCAGGCGGGCGTACCGCTCATGGCCCACCGTGTTCGGCGCGCCCTCGATCGTGGGCGCGTACACCTCGCGCATCCAGTCCCGGAGGGCGACCAGGGCCTCCGTGGCGGCACGCGCCGCCGCGTCCAGCTCCTGGCGCGCGGAGTCGGGACCCGCCGAGACGAAGTCCTCGAACCAGCCACGCCCCTGCCCGTCCGTGTCCGACCACTCGGCGAGCTGCTCGATGAACGTCGCGGTCGGGCGCGGGCCCGCGTACAGCTTGCGGTCCAGCCCGAGCGCCAGGGATTCCCGGTAGCCCGCGAGCGCGGCCGGTACCGCGCGCAGCCGCTCGGCGACCGTGGCCCAGTCCTCGTCGGTCTCCGTCGGCGTCAGGGTGAAGACCTCCCGGACGCTGTGCGCCGCCGTGTGCAGATTGCCGACCGACCGCAGGCCCTCGCCCGCGTCGTGGACCGCGAGGGCGGCGGTGAGCCGCTCACGCAGCAGCCGGCCGCAACGGCGCTCGATGTCACGGTCCGCACCGGGCCGGCGCTCCGCCTCGTCCAGCCGTGCGAGCGTCACCCGCGCCAGCTCGGCGACGGCCTCCTGGCCGGCGGGCGAGGTGTCGGGCAGCCTGCCGTGACTTTCCTTCACACCGAGGTAGGTACCGAGAACCGGGTCGAGGGCGATGAGCTCGTCGACATAGGTGTCGGCGACCTCGCGGGGCAACGGGCTCTTCGTCTGTGACATGCGCACATCCTCATACGGGGACGGGCGCCGCGTCAGCCCGGTCAGCCGGGCTCTTCACCGCATCAGCCGGATTTCGCCGGGGCTGAGGCGCCCGGCGCGACGGGCGGCAGCAAGGGACCGCAGTCCCACTGCTGGAAGATCAACCGCGTCTCGACCCGCGCCACCTCACGCTGCGAGGTGAACTCGTCGAGCACCAGCCGCTGCAGATCCGCCATGTCCGCGACGGCGACATGGACGAGGTAGTCGTCGGGGCCGGTGAGGTGGAAGACCGTACGGGACTCCGGCAGCACCCTGATCCGGTCCACGAAGGGCCCCACCAGCTCCCGGCGGTGCGGACGAACCTGAACCGACAACAGCGCCTCGAGACCCCGGCCCAGCTTCGAGGGGTCCAGCCGCAGCTGATGGCCGAGAATCACCCCCGCCCGCCGGAGTCTGGTCACCCGGTCCAGGCAGGTCGAGGGCGCGACCCCGACCTGCGCCGCGAGATCGCGGTACGTCGTCCGTGCGTCGTTCTGCAAGAGCCGCAACAGATGAAGATCCACCGGATCGAGTACGACAGAATCGGCCATGGCGCGAACGTAACACGGGATGTGGAGCCCGAACCCCGCCCGGTGTTCAGGCTTCGGCCCATGGACTCCGTTGTGTACGACACCCACCGCGCGTACGACGCGCAGGACGACCTGAACGGCAACGGTCAGGCCTTCACCGCCCCCACGGCCCGGGCACTCGCCACAGAAGCCGTGCACGCCGGCCGGGAGGACCTGGCGGCGCTGGGACTGCACGCGGCCCCGATCGACCTGTCCACCACCTACCCCTCGTACGACAGCCGCGGGGAGGCCGCCCGGATCGACGCCTTCGCGGCCGACGGTGCCGAACCCGAGGGCCCGCCCGTCTACGCCCGCCTCGGGAATCCGACCGTCGCCCGCTTCGAGACCGCCCTCGCGCGCCTCGAAGGCACCGAGAGCGCGGTCGCCTTCGCGAGCGGCATGGCCGCGCTGAGCGCCGTCCTCCTCGTACGGAACGCGATGGGGCTGCGCCACGTCGTCGCCGTACGTCCCCTGTACGGCTGCAGTGACCACCTCCTCACGGCCGGGCTGCTCGGCAGCGAGGTCACCTGGGTCGACCCGGCCGGCATCGCCGACGCGCTGCGTCCGGACACCGGCCTCGTGATGGTCGAGTCCCCGGCCAACCCGACACTCGCCGAGCTCGACCTCCGGGCCGTGGCGCACTCCTGCGGTTCCGTGCCCCTCCTCGCCGACAACACCTTCGCCACACCCGTGCTGCAACGCCCCGCCGAACACGGCGCTCGCCTGATCCTGCACAGCGCCACCAAGTACCTGGGCGGACACGGGGACGTGATGGCCGGAGTGGTCGCGTGCGACGAGGGGTTCGCCCGGAAGCTGCGCCAGGTGCGGTTCGCGACGGGAGGCGTCCTGCATCCGCTGGCCGGCTATCTGCTGCTGCGCGGCCTGTCGACCCTGCCGGTCCGGGTGCGGGCCGCGTCCTCGAACGCCGCGGAACTCGCCCGTCGGCTCGCCGCCGATCCGCGCGTCGCCCGCGTCCACTATCCCCGCATCGGCGGCGCCATGATCGCCTTCGAGGTCCACGGCGACCCGCACGACGTCATCGCCGGAGTCCGGCTGATCACCCCCGCCGTGAGCCTCGGCAGCGTCGACAGCCTCATCCAGCACCCGGCCTCCATAAGCCACCGCATAGTCCCCACCGAGGACCGCCACGACGCGGGCGTCAGCGACCGCCTGCTGCGCCTCTCGGTGGGTCTGGAAGACGTGGACGACCTGTGGTCCGACCTGGACGGCGCGCTGGGGTTCACGAGCGGGCGCTGAGGAGCGGGGCGAGGAGCTGGGGTAAGGGGTCGGGGTAGGGGGCCGGGCCGGGGGAGAGGGCTCGGCGGAGCCTGCCGCCCGTTGACCTTCCCGGTGCCGGGTGAGCCACCGGACACCGTCCGGTCGGGGCGGCGGGCGCTGCGGCCGCGCCGACACCGGCGAGCAGCGCCGCGGCCGCGGACCGCCCTCCGACGAGTGGCGGAGGGCGCCGGTCACACCCCGAGGCCCGGCGAGCCACCGGATGCCCCGTTGCGGATGTCGCTCCGAAGGAGTGCCGCCCGCCGGGTGGAGGAGGGCCGCCCGCCGGGCGGCGGTGGAACGACTGACGGGCCGGGCATCGGCCCGGTGGGTCGGCCGCGGCCGGAGTGGGCGGGCCGGGGGCCCGAACGCTCGGGGCTAGTCGCGCCCGGCCCGCGTGCCGGTCCCCGGCTGCGCAGCTGCCTGGACCTGGTCGTACGGCAGCCGTGAGGTCACCGGTGCCGCCTCCAGTCGGGCGGTGATGACCAGGGTGCCCTCCTCGATCTGGTAGTCGAGCGGGAGGCCGAGGCTGCGCATGGCGGACACCATGCCGGTGTTGGACGCCTGCGTCACGGCGTACACGCTCTCGCACCGGGCCTCGACGGCCATCGCCACCAGACGGCCGATCAGTTCGCCGCCGACTCCGCGCCGCTGCCAGTCGTCCTCGACGAGCAGTGCCACCTCCGTCTCGTCGCCGTCCCAGAGGAGATGACCGAGCCCGACGATCCTGCCGGAGGCTGTCTGCACGGCCAGGGTGCGTCCGAAACTGGGGCTGAGCAGGTGGCTGAGGTAGCGGTCCGCGTCCCCGACGGGGCCGTGGTACCGCATGCTCAGCGTGCGCGGCGAGCAGCGCTCGTGCATCGCCTTGGCGGCCTCCAGGTCGGCGACGTCGGCACGCCGTACCGTGATCGCGTTGCCCTCGGGAAGCGTCAGCAGGTCCTGTCCGCGCGGAATGCGCGGACCGAGCCGCGCGTCCAGCTCGACCAGGGCCCGGGCCCGCGCGAACTCGGTCGGCGTGAACGGCAGATACGGCCGCTCCACCGTGATCACCCCGCCCTCAGGCGCCCGCAGCCGCATCACCGTGTCCTCGAGTGCACCCTCCACGGGAGCCCCCTCCGCCGCCCGGCCGGAGCCGGGGGACTTGGCGGGCAGCGAGCGGATCGTGCACCGGCCGAGCAACTGCCTTAGTGCGAGCGGCAGTTCGGACGCGTCGAGGGCCGTACGGGTGGCCAGGCCCAGCACTCGGGTCGGCGCGTCCACCAGATCGTGGGCGTCGGCCCGCTCGATCCAGGTCTCGGTGCCGCCCGCCTGAGCCACGTTCCGGGTGATCTCGGCGGTGGCCAGCTCCGTGGGGGCACGCAGCAGGAACTCGTCGACGGTCCCCTCAGCCAGCGGGTGCGTCTGGAGGCTCAGGATGTCGACCTGGTGCTGCGCGAGCGCCATGCACAGCGCGGCCAGCGAACCCGGGGCGTCCTTGACCGTCGTACGCATCCGCCACAGCACGGTCGTCTCCGCGACGGTCACCGGTGTGGAGGTGCCTTCCTCTTGCCCGGACGGCCCGGCCGCTCGCTCGTCCGCGAGCGGCGGGGCGCCGGTATCGCTTGTCGGCGGCGCGTGACCGTGGCGCCGTGCCCACCATGTGTGGAACCCGGCCGTGGCGGCCAGGATCACGGCGGACGTCACCAGCAGTGCGGGACCGTCCGGCCCGTGCCCGATCGTGTTGGCCACTCCGTCCGCGACCGCCACGGCCGTGAACAGCGCGGCGAGTTCGACGACGTCGCGCCGCCAGTGGTGGACGGGGCGTCCGTGCTTCGCGCGCGTCACATCAGTCATGTCTGGAGTCATACAGCCACTGTGAAGGAATGGTGTTGCGTGATCACGAACGGCTTGTGACTGATCGGTTAAGTGTCGTTCTGCACCATTTGCAGTTCTTTTTACGGGTCATTTGCTTCGAACGCGCGATCGGTCCACCCGCCCTGGTCAGCGCCGCGCGGCTCGAGTCGCCACGCCCGCGGGCATGGAGGCCCTACGTCAGGCGGCGGCCTCCTGCGTCAGCGCCGTCCGTAGCCGGCGGGCCTGCACCGCCACCTTGGACGAGCCGCGCCGCCCGGCGGCCCCGGCGAGGTGCGTGAGATCACCGCGCGCCCCGGACCGCTCGGCGCAGTCGGCGGCGACGGTCAGCAACTCGCCCAGCCCCCGTACGGGGCCACCGCTCGCCCCGTCCGCCGTGAGATCGGCGAGCAGGGCCGGCAACAGGTCGCGCAGTACCGACCAGACCGTGGCGTACGCACCCGTGGCCGCCGCCGTGCGTATCGACTCGGCCAGCCGGGACGGCTTCACCGCTCCCCGGCGCACCAGCTCCCCGACGTCCGCGCCGAGCCGCCCGGCGTCGAGCTGCCCCCGCGCGGCAAGGATCAACAGGGCGTCCACCGCGGCGAGCCGGTCCTCGGGATGCCGCGCTCCGAGTCCGTAAGCCAGGCACAGGTGCAGCGCTTCGCCCGCCGTGCCGTCGGCCTCCGCGAGGAGCGGCAGAATCGCGGCGTCCGCGCGGCTGTCGTCCACCGCGACCATGCTGATGTCGCGCAGCAGGCGCGCCGCCACCAGCTCCCGCCGTCCCGGTACGACCGCCTGCCAGTGCTGTCTCTCGGCAATGTCCCAGTGCCGGCAGTACCGGCGGTCCTTGAACACGGTGAAGGGGCGTCCCAGCAGCCGGAACTCCGAGGGGAACGAGCCCTGTATCTCTTCGAGTTCACCGAGTTCCAGCAGGATGCGGACGCCTGTCGTCCGTCGACGGCTCACGGGCAGCACCGGCGCTTCGGCGGCGAGCCACTGGGCCAGCCGGTACCCCTCGGGGCTGCCCAGTGCCCGGGCTCGCGCCGCCGCTGCCTCCGCCGCCGCACGGTCGTCCCGGCGTACCCGCAGGAGTGCCTGGGCGAAGTCGGCGGCTCCCGGACGGGCGTCGAGCCGCCGGTACTCGGTGAGGCGGGTCACCAGCTCGTCCGGTTCCAGGGATCCGGTGGCCCAGGTGGGCGTGGCCAGCAGGAACGGCATCGGCTCGGCGCGGAGCCGGTACGCCACCTCCCACAGGCGCGCGTCCACGGCGCGCGACAGGGCGCTGTGCTGGCAGTCCCCGTTCGTCGTGCCCTGCTGCACCGCCGCATGCAGCGTGTCCATGCCGACCTGCTCGAACAGGGCCGCCAGGACCACCTCGAGACCGTGCGGTGCCTCTCGGAAGCGCACGCTCACGGTCGAGTACCGCGGATCGAGATCCTTCCACCAGCAGCGCGCGACCACGGGCCCGAGGGCCTCCACCAGACCGGCCCGATCGCGGTGGGCGTGGCGGACCAGGCCGTCCAGGGTGCGTTCGAACGCGGCAACGCCACCATCGGAGGCCAGCAACGCGCTGACCTCCTCGGCCAGTTCGGCCGCCGAATCCGGTGCCACCGCCAGCCGTGCCGGTTCCGGAACGGGTGGCAGCACCTCCTCGTGGGCGGCCGAATCGAAGTCGAGGGCCTCGATGCCGAGGCTTCGCTGAGCCCGGATACGCAGCCCCGGGCTCAACTCGACCGCGAATCCGCCGAGTCGATTGCGTGTGTCTTCCGAGTCGCCCAGTGCGCTGACATGGCGCTCCACCAGCTTCAGCGCACGCTCCTGCACCTCCGTGTCCTCATGCCCGAAGGCCTCCGCCACCGCGGGCAGCAACACTTCGGCCGTGGACGGATCGCGTTTGAGGACCTTGCCGAGCAGGATGAGCTGAGCCCGTACCAGCTTCTTCTCCGTACGGAAGAGCACGCCCGAGGACATCTCGGCCAGCTGCCGGGGCGTCAACTCACCGTCCAGTGCGAGCGAGGCGAGCACCGACTGCGCGTGCCAGGCGACGGCCGGCACGGCCTCGCAGGCGAGCGCCGTCCAGTCGGCCGAGCGCTCGCGTTCCTCGTCACGAGTCGGGGCGAGGCACGACAACAGACGCAGGAACACCCGCTGGTCGGCGGGGGCACCGCCGCGCAGCAGCCGGGCCACACAGGCGTCCACCAGGACCGTGCGGTCCAGCGTGCCTTCCTCGGCCAGTTCGGCGAGGGCGTTGTACCAGCTGCCCGGCCCGTCGCCGAAGAGCCAGGCGATCTGCCCCGTGACGTCCAGTGACTCGAAGAGCGCGGCGATCATCCGGGGCAGGTGCGGCTCCTTGCGCAGTCGCTGCGCCACGGTGCCCCCGCTGTGCCACGAAGCACCGATGTGCTCGAACCAGCCCTGCACACAGGCATCGGTCGTCGGCACCTCGCAGCCGGACAGCCCCACCAGCCCCGACAGCAGGGCGAACGGGATCCGGGAAGTCGCCGGCCGAGCGGCGAGCCGGTGCGTCAGGTCGGCCAGCCAGTCGGACTCGCGGTCGCCCAGCACATGGAGGAGGACACCGGGGGAGGCCTGGGACCAGCGCATGTCGGCCGCGGCGATCCAGGTCGCCGCACCGGCGGCGCCGGTGTGGCAGGCGGCTCCCGCCGCGTGCAGCGCGGGATGGGCCACCCGGGATGCCGCGTTCCACGGTGCGGTCCGCAGTTCCTTGCGCAGTTCCTTCAAGTCGGGCAGACAAGCACGGCGTTCGCCGTCCGTCATGCCGTCCAGGAGACTCGCGGCCTCGACCGTGTGCCCCGCCCGTACCGCCTTCAACAGCGCTTCGCCGCTCATCACACATCGCCCCCGCCGACCGGAACTTCCATGAATTCTGCGCGTCGTCCCCCAGCCGGAGCCGGAGCCGGAGCCGGAGCCGGAGCCGGAGCCGGAGCCGGAGCCGGAGCCGGACCGGTCCCGTGTCCGGCCCGCGCGCCCCGCCGGACCATCCGCACCGCGAGGGCATGCTTGCAGGGCCCGCGTCCGCCCCGGTACTTCGCCCACCACAGGCAGGAGCAGCTCAGCGTTCCCGCGTCGTCGCGGACCCGGTGCACGTGCCCGTCGTCGGCGGTCACCGTGCCGACGGCACCGTCCAGGGCGACCGCCCCCGCGGCGACCAGGGAACGGGCCGATCGCAGCCGCGGATTGTGCCGCTCGACCCGGCCCGCGTCATAGGGCAGTTCGCGGTGGAAGTACGCCGCCTCCGCGGTGTCGTACCCCACGCGCCCCGAAGTGCCCAGCCGGACCAGGGCGGCCCTGACCCGCTCGGCCGGCAGACCGGAGGCGGCGGCCAGGTCACCCACGTCGACGCGCGGCTCCCAGGCCAGGAGCACCGCGATCAACTCCGCGTCCTCGGCGGCCTCGTCGGTGGACAGGGCGTCCAGTACGCCGCCCTCCCCGGAGAAGCCCCGGGAGGCGTCCGGCGACAGGGTGAGGGTGAGTCGCATGCCGGGCAGGACGGCTTCCCAGGCGCCGGCCGCGACGGCGTCGCCGGTGACCGGTGGGCCGTACACCCGCAGGGCCGTCGCATGGCGCAGCACCCGCTGAAGCGCGATCAGCCGCTCAGGGCCCGGCAGACACACGGCCCCCGGAACCGGTCGGGTCGTCGGACGCAGCCCGCGGCCCGCCGGCACCACCCACCGCGCACCGCCCGACGCTCCGCGCGTGGTGCCACGCGGGAGCGAGCGCAGGAACCGCACGGCCTCCGCCGCGGGCAGCTCGGCCCGTAGATCGAACCCCGCCGCTATCACCTGGGCCTCGGCGAATCCCCGCAGCCAGCGGTCGGGCAGCGGCACCTTCTTCTCCACCACCGGGCCGTCCAGCGTCGTCACGGCCATCTCGTCCGGGCCGACCCGAAGGTGCAGCGGATCGTCCGTGCCGATGCGTGAAAGGGCTTCGCGCAGCGGGTTGTTGACGTCGACATTGGTCGTCCCGTGACCGATCTCGCCGCCGTCGAGGCCCGCTGTCAGCACGTCGAGACGCGCGTACACCCCGCCGCAGCCGGAGAAGGACTCGAACCGCAGCCGGTCGCCGTTGCCCGTGACCACCGGGTCCAGCGAGGCGTGCAACTGCCGCTGGTAGTAGCGTGCCGCCGCGACGTCGGCCACCGCCAGAAGCCCGGCGGCCGCCACCTGAGGCGACCTCAGAAAGCCCGCGAAGAACCGCGGATGGTCCTCGATACCGCTGGGCGTCGCGCCCCGCGAGGTCTCAAGTCCCAGGCGCCGTCCGCCCGGCGCGGACTCCAGCGCGGAGGGTCGGGTGTAGGCCACGGCCTGCAAGGATCGCGTCATGGGAAAACCGTAGAGGCAACCACTGACAACCGGCTCTGACCTGCAAAGACTTGCTCTTCGGCCGACCTCGGCGGTGGGCACGCGATGCCGCGCACCGGGGGATCACTCCGGTGCGCGGCGCACGGTTCGAGGTACGGGAGCCGGAGGCGTGTCACGGCCGACCGGGTGCCGTGCGACAGCCGTCCGCCCTCCGCTCACGAGTCTTGCGCCTGCCGCCCCTGCCGCCTGCCGCCCTTCCGCGCCGACGCCGGCGGGTCCCGCTACTGCCCGACGCGCCCCGGCTGGAGCACCTGGGTGAACAGCACGGACCCGTCCTGTTCCCGGAGCCGGACCGTCAACTCGCCGCTGCCGCCGTCGATGTCGACCTCGCCGAAGAACTGGTAGCCGCCGGCGGGCGAGACGTTCGAGGAGACGGGCGCCTTCACGAACACCCGCTCCGGACCGAACGTGCTGTCCAGCGCGCTCGCCGGGAAGGCACCCGCGTTGAGCGGACCGGACACGAACTCCCAGAACGGCTCGAAGTCGGTGAACGCGGCCCGCGACGGCTGATAGTGCTGTGCCGAGGTGTGGTGCACATCGGCGGTGAGCCACACGGTGCCCGTGATCCTCCGGTGCTTGATGAACCGCAGCAGCTCGGCGATCTGCAGCTCACGTCCGAGCGGCACGCCCGGATCACCCTGCGCCACGGCCTCGATGTTCGGCTTGCCTTCGGTCGTGTCGGGCACGACGAGGCCGATCGGCATGTCGGCGGCGATGACCTTCCACACGGCACGCGAACGCGACAGCTCACGCTTCAGCCACTCCAGCTGTTCGGTGCCGAGGATGCCCTGCGGATCCGTGGTCTGGTCGTCCGGCGAGTTGGCGTTGCGGTAGGTGCGCATGTCGAGGACGAAGACGTCCAGGAGCGGCCCGTGCCGCACGACGCGGTGCACGCGGCCGTCCCGGTCGCCGGGCCGCAGGGTCGAGACGGGGAAGTACTCGCCGAACGCGCGCCGGGCCCGGGCGGCCAGTACGTCGACGCTCTTCTCGGTGTAGCGCGTGTCCGTGGCCGCGATCACCTCGCCCGGGTACCAGTTGTTGCGCACCTCGTGGTCGTCCCACTGGACGATGGAGGGCACCTGGGCGTTGAACCGCTTGAGGTTCTCATCGAGCAGGTTGTAGCGGAAGTTGCCGCGGAACTCCGACAGCGACTCGGCGACCTTGGACTTCTCCTCGGTCGTGACGTTCCGCCATGTGCTGCCGTCGGGGAGCGCGGCGGTCGCGGCGATCGGACCGTCCGCGTAGATGTTGTCGCCGCTGCACAGGAAGAAGTCCGGGTCGAGCCGGGCCATCGCGTCGTAGATGCGATAGCCGCCGATGTCCGGGTTGATGCCCCAGCCCTGCCCCGCCAGGTCACCCGACCACAGGAAGCGCACGCCTCCGCGCCGCCCGTGCGGGGTCGTGCGGAATGTCCCGCCCGCCGGCTCTCCGGTGCGCCGAGGGTCGTCCGGGTCGGCGAGCAGGACGCGGTAGTGGATCTGTTCCCCGGAGGGCAGTCCGCGCAGCCGGGTGGTCCCCGTGAAGTCCGTGTCCGTGCCGAGCAGCGGGCCGTGCCATCTGCGCGGGTTGCGGAACGCCTCGGTCGCCGAGGTCTCGACGATCATCCGGGCCGGGCGGTCGGACCGGACCCAGACCAGACCGGAGTCGGCGGTCACGTCGCCGGCCTGGACGCCCCAGCCCGCCTTCGGCCGGCCGGACAGGGCGAACGCGGGTGCCGAGCCGAGCGCGGCGGGCAGAGCCAGTGCCCCCGACACGGCGAGGGAGCCGCGCAGCACGCTGCGGCGGCCTGGGAGGGAGCTGGGCGGACGGTGCGACATGAATGCGCCTCCGGGGACGGATTCGGCCAGTGTGCAGTGCCACAACTACTGGTGCGCCGCAGCGCACACGGAAACCGTAGGTGAACAACTGACCCTGGAAGACGGGGAATTACCGACGAACCTGAGATCTGGCGGGTGGACGCGGAGACCGGCCGCGGTTCGGGCCCGCGGCGGACCGGGTGAGAGACGCCGGTGGCGGCCGGCCCGGGCGCTGACGGCGTCCGGGGGAAAACCGCCTCCGGGGCTCCTCAGGCGGCAGGAACAGGGGCCTCCCACAGGACACTCCGGACTGCCCGGTGTCGCCGGGTGCCGGGCCCGAGGAGCCGCCATGGCTTCCCTCAGGTCGGCCGGGCCCCCTCATCGGCCCCCTCGCCCCGTACGGCGTCCGCCATCAGCCGTACCCCGTCGCGTATCCGCGCGGGCGACAGATGCGCGTACCCCAACACCAGCCGTACGCCGTCCACGGCCGTCTCTCCGTAGTGTGCCGTGAGCCGGACCACCGCTCCGGCCGCCGCGGTCCGTTCCAGGAAGCGGTCCTGCGGCCCGTACCGGGCGGGCAGTGTGGCGACGACGTGCAGGCCCGCCGCGATCCCGGACACCTCCGCGCCGGGAAAGTGCTCCTCCAGGGCCGCCGCCAGGGCATCACGTCGTTCCCGGTAGGCACGCTGGCAGCGGCGCAACTGCCGGTCGTAGTCGCCCCGTTCCACGAAACGGGCCAGGAGCGCCTGGTCGAGGACGGGGTTGCCGAGGTCCATGGTGCGTTTGCGCTCGACGACCTCCTCGACGTGGGCCGCGGGGACGAGCAGCCAGCCGAGCCGCAGCCCCGGGGCGAGCGATTTGCTGACCGAGCCCGTGTACGCGACATGCTCGGGGTCGAGTCCCTGCAGGGCGCCCACCGGGGCACGGTCGTAGCGGAATTCGCCGTCGTAGTCGTCCTCGACGACCAGCCCGTCCACGGATCGGGCCCAGTCGAGGAGTTCCGTGCGGCGCCGCGCCGAGTACGCGATGCCCGTGGGGAACTGGTGGGCGGGCGTCGTCACCACGGCGCGCACGCCGGAGGCCTCGAGCGGAGCGATGGCGAGGCCTTCGCCGTCCAGGGGCAGCGGTACGGTGGCGACGCCGGCCGAGGCGAACAGGGAGCCGTGTTCCGGACTGCCCGGATTCTCGACACCCACGCCGGTCGTCCCGCGCGCGTGGAGCACGAATCCGAGCAGCGTCATCGCCTGCGCGACCCCGGAGACCACGATGACGCGTTCCGGGTCCGCGACCACGCCCCGGCGGCGGACGAGCAGTTCCGCGAGGGCGGTCCGCAGCCTCGGCAGACCCCGCGGATCCGGGTAGCCCAGTGCCTGGTGGGGCAGTTCGGCCAGTACTCCGCGGTGCGCCGCGGCCCACGCGGCGCGCGGGAAGAGGGACAGGTCGGGGGTTCCCGCGACGAAGTCCGCCCGCACCCCGGCCGGCCGCGGCGCGTGGTCACGCGCGCGTGGACCCACCGCACGGACCGCGCCGCCGACCCAGGTACCGGCACCGCGGTCGCTGCGCAGATACCCTTCCGCCGTCAACTGCTCGTACGCCTCCGTGACCAGTCCCCGCGACACGCCGAGATCACCGGCCAGCTCACGGCTGGACGGCAGCCGGGTGCCGGGGGCGAGCCGCCCGGAACGGACCGCCTCGCGCAGCGCGGCCTGCAGTGTGCGGCCACGCGCGCGTGCCGGAGCGGCCGCGGCCGGCAGGAGCAGCTCCCAGGCGGCCGACCAGGGTGCAGCGCCGGGACGAGCGTGGTTCGGCGGCCCGTCGCGATTGGTCCCCGATGACGTCATGGAAGTGGACCTTAAACCGGACCACGTCCCTTCATAGCGTCACGGTCATGAACGCCACCGCCCTTCGGGGCGCCCTGCTCGCCGCCCTCGCCTGTGTCCTCGTCGGAGGTTCCTTCACCGCCAACAGCGTCCTCGGCCACTACCCGTACGCGGGCGGCCAGTTCCTGCGCTACGGCCTCGCCTGTGTCCTTCTGCTGCCCCTGGTCGGCCGGGGCGGTGCCGCCCCGCTGCGGCGGCTGACGGCCCGCCGGTGGGGGCGCCTCGCGCTGCTCGCCTCCGTCGGCATGGTCGGCTTCAACCTCGCGGTGATCGCCGCCGAGCGCACGGCCGAACCGGCGGTCCCGGGTGTCTTCGTGGGCTGCGCCCCGGTCCTCGTGGCGGTTCTCGTGCCTCTCCAGGAAGGCCGTCGGCCACAACGCCGCGTCCTGTACGGGGCGTCGCTCGTCGCCCTGGGCGCCTTCGCCGTTCAGGGGTGGGGCCGCACGGACGGGACCGGGATCGCGTACTCCGTGGGCGCGCTGGCGGGGGAGGTCGGCTTCGCCGTGCTGGCCGTGCCCGTCCTGCGCCCCCTCGGGCCACGGCTGCTGTCGGCCACCGTGTGCGGGATCGCCGCCGCCGAGTCGGCGGTGGCAGGGGTGATCACCGACCGAGGAGCGTGGCTGCGCGTACCGGACGCCACCGAGGCGACGGCACTGTTGTGGCAGGCGGCGGTCGTCACGGTCGTCGGCTTCGTCTGCTGGTACATGGGCATGCAGCGCATCGGCGCGGAGCGCGCCACCCTCTTCTCCGGCCTCATCCCCGTGGCCGCCGCCTGTACCGCGCCGCTCGTGGGCACCGGCGCCTACGGGGTCCCTCAGGCTGCGGGAAGTGCCCTCGTGGGTGCCGGAGTCGCCCTCGGATCAGGCGCGTTGAGTCTCGTCCTGGGGCGTGGCGCACGGGCTGTGTCCGAGGGGGACGGTGGTCGGGACTCAACGGCTGCCGCCGAGGACGTCGGGCGGCGCGGCGCACGCGCGGGCCTCGCCGGGGCGGCGCGCCGCCGCTCAGCTGCTGCCGTCCAGGATGACGCGGGCCACGAGCGCCGGGTCGTCGTTCATCGGGACGTGGCCGCAGCCGGGCAATCGCACCAGCCGGGCCCGCGGAATGACCTGCTTGGCCCGGATGCCCTGGCGGCGCACCAGCAGCCGGTCACGGGTGCCCCAGGCCACGGTGACGGGAAGCGTCGGGATGTCGTCCGTGAACTGGACGGTCGTGCCCGCCCGGAGGGTCTCGGTGAAACCCTCGGCGTGGGCCAGCGCGAGCGTCTCGGCGACGACGGCGTCCGGTGAACGGCGGCCGGGCCGGGCGTAGATGGTGCTGGTCAGCACCGTCCGCCCGGCCGCCGATCGGGAGAGCCGTTCGACGACCGGCAGCGGCATGCGCCGGGCGGCCTGTCGCATGGCGAGCAGCACCCCGAAGGCGTAGCGCCGTTCCACCGGTGACCAGAAACCGGCGGGCGACAGCGCGGTGACGGACCGTACGAGCTTCTCGCGGCCCAGTTCCAGGGCCAGCAGCCCGCCGAGCGAGTTGCCGGCGACATGCGGCCGCTCGATCTCCAGCGCCTCGCACAGCCCGTGGAGCACGGGTACCACGGTCGCCAGGTCGTGGGTGAGCCCCTCGGGCAGCGCCGGGGACGCGCCGAATCCGGGGAGGTCGACGGCGATGACGTCGCGCTCGGCCGCGAGGATGGGAATGACCGGGTCCCAGGCCTGCCGGTGGTGGCCGATCCCGTGCAGCAGGAGCAGCGGTTCACCGGTACCCACGCGCGCGTAGGACAGGCTGACCGTCCTCGGGCCGCGCGAGGAGGGAAGGCTGACGGAGACCGTGTCGGACATGGGACTGCTCCTCGTGTGGGACGCCGTGACGAACCATCTTGTAGACAGCTTGTCAGCAATTACTACCGACGGGTAGCCCCGGGTCGCCATGAACCGTACGACGGGGAGCCGGGCAACCGGGACCCGGATGCTCGTGTCCCCGCCGCTGTCCTGCAGGTTCCGCGCCGGCGCACTCCTCGCTCCTCGCGTCCGGCGCTAGCGCGCCCTGCGTACCTCCAGGTTGAAGTCCGGGTGCCCGACACCCTGGAACAGGCCCAGCCACAGGGGCAGATACATCTCCACCGCCCGTGCCGTCCGGATGCCCCCGAGGTCGAGAACGCGGTGCGCGGGCCAGCCGAACTCGCCCAGCAGCGCCGTCACCTGTTCCTTGGCGATCGCGTCGTCGCCGGATACGAAGATCTGGTGCTCGCCCGGCACTCTGGCGGGGTCCACCATCACCAGGCAGTTGACGGTGTTGAGGCTCTTGACCACGCGCGCCCGCGGGAACGCGCGCTGGATCTGCTCGCCCACACTGTCCGACTCGACGGGATCGAGCCGCAGCTCGCCCTCCTCGAACTCCATGGGGTTGGAGACGTCGAGCAGCACCTTGCCGTCCAGGTGTTCCTCGCCGGCCGCCCGCAGCACCGCGAGCGCCACCCGCCCGCCCACGGCGTTCACGATCACCTCGCCGAACGCCGCGGCCTCCGCGAACGTGCCGTGCGACGCTCTTGGACCCGAGTTGCCGGCCCACTCGACCGCCGCCGTGTTGTCCTTCGTGCGCGAACCCAGAGTCACCTCGTGACCCAGCTCGACCAGCTTCCCGGCCAGCGTGCGCCCGACGTCACCCGTGCCCAGAACCGCGTACCGCATCGTCGTTCCTCCCGTGTCGACCGCGCGGGCCACCGGCGGCCCGCGGTCATTGTGCTCCGGGGGCGGCGGTTTCGCCTGGACACGGAGGAATGTGTCGGGTGGGATGGTGCGGTGGCCACCGACACCGCGACCGACGTCTTCGAAGAGCATCGCCCCGTACTGATGGGCGTGGCGTACCGCATGCTCGGCCGGGTGGCCGACGCGGAGGACGTCGTCCAGGAGGCGTGGCTGCGCTGGTCGGCCGACGACCGGTCGGACGTAAGGGAACCGCGCGGCTATCTGGTCCGGGTCACCACCCGGCTCGCCATCGACCGGCTGCGCCAGGTCCAGTCGCGTCATGAGGCGTACGTCGGGCCGTGGCTCCCGGAGCCGTACGTCACCGACTTCGGCGACAGCGTCCCGGACAGCGCCGAACGAGCGGTCCTCGCCGACTCCGTCTCCCTCGCCGTTCTCGTCGTCCTGGAGTCCCTGTCGCCGCTGGAGCGCGCGGTGTTCGTCCTGAGGGAGGCGTTCGGCTATCCGTACGCAGACATCGCCGCAGTCCTCGACCGGGGCGAACCGGCGGTGCGTCAGCTCGCCGGGCGGGCGCGCAAGCATGTAGGGGAACGGCGGCCGCGCTACGAGGTCGACCCCGCCGAACGCCGCGACCTCACCGAGCGGTTCCTCGCCGCGGCGGGCGAGGGCGATCTGGAGGGACTCATGTCCTTGCTGGCGCCGGACGCGCGCCTGATCGGCGACAGCGGAGGTCTGGCCCAGGCGCCCCTGCGGATCCTCGACTCCGCCGACAAGGTCGGCCGCTTCGTCATCGGCGTCACCAGGAAGGGCGTACCCGGCCTGTCGTTCCGCTTCCTCGAGGTCAACGGCGGTTTCGCCGTGGTCGCGCTGTCCGACGGGAAGCCGGACAGCGTCATCCAGCTGGACGTCGCGGACGGCCGCATCCAGTGTGTGTACATCGTGCGCAACCCGGAGAAGCTGGTGGCCCTTTCCGCCGACTAGCCCCGCTCGTCGCGCCTCCCGAAGGGCTCCGCCGGAGTCACGGAAACACCGCGAAAGCCCCCGTCTCACAGACGGGGGCTTTCGGCGTTGTGACGTGAACATCGCCCAGCGAGAACACCCCGTGAACGCTCCGCGGCCGGGCCCCTGTGCAAACCGTATGGGATCGAGGATTGGTCTTGACCAAGGGTGGAGGCGGCCCTATGGTCGCAGGGATAGTGCAGGAACCTTTAATAAACAAGGGCGTTAAAACGCCGCCGGGCCACGGCGATTGCGGAGGACAGGGTGGGGACCACGCAGTTGGAATCGGTGCCGGAACCTAAGTACTGGCATCTCAAGACCGTGCTCAGCGAGGCGCTGGACTCCGAGTTCACCGTGGGCGAGATCCTGCCCAACGAACGTGATCTGGCGGCCCGTTTCGGTGTCGCCCGGGCCACCCTGCGCCAGGCGCTCGAACAGCTCGAACTGGAAGGCCGCCTGCAGCGCCGTCGCGGTGTGGGCACCACCGTCGCCCCACCGCGCGTCGGTGTGGCCGTGGGAACCGAACAGCAGGTGTGGCCCGGGGCGGTCGGGGACGCCTGGCACGCCGCGGACTGCACCCTGGCGGCACCGCCCGCGTCCGTGGCCGCGGTCCTGGAGACAGCCGCCGGCGAGGAGGTGCACGCCGTGCGCCGTTCCCGGGTGACACACGGTCAGCCCGTCGCCGCCGAGCTCCTCTACATCCCGGCGTCCTCGGTACCGGACCTGTCGGCGATCGACGCGCCCTCGGGTGCCGCACGCGCGCGTGCCGTCCTGCGGGAGCTCCAGCGGCTGGAACTGGAGGGCCAGGACAGCGCCGTCGAGCTCGGTTCGGCCCGCGCGGACGACGCCAAGGAGCTCGACCGCCTTCCCGGGGCGCCCGTTCTCGTCGTCACGACCCGCTTCTTCACCGAGGGACGTACCGCCGCGGTGTCCGTGGCCACGTACCGCGCGGACACCTGCCGGCTCACGTTCGGCGACTCCGGCGGTGTGGAGATCCACCACGACCCCGAGCGTCGCGCTTCCTGAGCCGTCCCGCCCGGACCGCCGCGCTCTTCGAGCCGAGCCCCGGATCACACCCGCCGCGCCCCGGAAACACTCCGGGGCGCGCCGCTTCTCCGCCATGGCCGTGCCGGCACAGCCATGCCCGCCAGGGCCGTTCCGTCGACGTCTCAGCGGCGCGCCGTCACGGTCCCCTCCACCGCGAACAGCTGCTCCTCCACATGGTCGAGGGCCAGCCGCAGCGCCCCGGTCGCCACCGCCGCCTCGCCCAGCAGGGAGAGGGCCACCTTGGGCGGACGCAGACAGTAGCGCGCCAACTCCCGCCGCAGCGGCTCCAGTACGCCGTCCAGACCGGCCGCCCAGCCGCCGATGACGACCAGCTCCGGGTCGAGCGCGAGGACCAGGGCCGCCACGTCGTGCACCAGCCGCTGGATGAAACGGTCGACCGCCGCACGCGCCCGCTGGTCGCCGCCCTTGGCCAGCGCGAACACCTTGGCGACCGCCTGCTCGTCGAGCGGGTGCAACGGCTCGTCCGTGGTCGACAGCAGCGTCTCGGGGGTGACGTCACGGCCCAGCAGGTGCAGCGCGCCGATCTCACCGGCCGCCCCTCCGTACCCCCGGTGCAGCCGCCCGCCGATCAGCGAGCCGGCGCCCGGACTGAGGCCCGCCAGGACGAACACGACGTCGTCGGACTCGGTCGCCGCACCCTTCCAGTGCTCGGCGACCGCCGCCGCGTTGGCGTCGTTCTCCACGAGCACCGGGCACTTGAAGGAACGGCTCAGCCGCTCACCCAGGGGCAGACCCGTCCACTCCGGCAGCGCCGTGCCCAGGCGCACCGTGCCGTCCGCCTCCACGATGCCAGGGCTTCCCACCCCCACCGCCCGCAGGGAGCTGCGCGCGACACCGGCCCTGCGCAGCAGTTCGGCGACCGCCACCCGCAGCCGTTCCAGCCGCTCGTCGGCGGACGCCGTCTCGTCCACGTCCTTGGCCATCGCGCCGATCACGCGCCCGTCCAGGTCGGCGAGAAGCGCCGCGACACGGTGCGGGCCGATCTCCAGGCCCAGCAGATGCCCCGCCTCGGCCCGGAACCGGAACCTGCGCGCCGGACGCCCCTGGCGCCGTGTGGCGCCCTCCTCGGCCGCCTTCTCGACGACGAGCCCGTTCTCGATCAGCCCCTCGACGACGCCCTCGACCGTCGGCCGCGACAATCCGGTCACCCGGGTGATCTCGGTGAGGGTCGCGCAGTCCGTCGCACGCAAGGCGTGCAGCACCACCGCGGAATTGATCCGTCGCAGCAGAGAGGGGTCCCCGCCGGTCAACTGCCCCAACGTCCGTCCTCCCAGCTCGTACGCGTGTTGGCCGGATCGTACTCGGCGCGGGGGGCACCGGCGAGGGCCGGGGACCCTTTGCCCTCGACGGGGCGTCGCCGGGTCGGTCCCCCGGGCGCCGTCAGCCCGGCGCCACGAACCCCGACTCGTAGGCCGCGATCACCGCCTGAGTACGGTCCCGGGCCCCCAGCTTCGCCAGTACGGCGCTGACGTGCGACTTGACCGTCTCCGTCCCGACCACCAGCCGCGCGGCGATCTCGGCGTTCGACATCCCCCGGGCCATCAGCCGCAGCACGTCCGCCTCGCGCTCGGTCAGTGCTGCCCGCTCCAAGGCCGCCCGCGCCGCCGGATTCCCGCCACTGTCCCCGTACTCGGCCGCCAACTGCCGTACGGAGGCGGGAAACAGCAGGGACTCGCCCTCGGCGACCAGCCGCACCGCGTGCACGATCTCGGCCGGCCGAGCCCGTTTCAGCAGGAAACCGTCGGCACCCGCGCGCAGCGCCTCATAGACGTATTCGTCGTTCTCGAACGTCGTGACCACGAGGATCTTCGGCGGATCGGTGACGGTCCGCAGCACCGCGCGTGTGGCCTCGATGCCGTCCATCAGGGGCATCCGGACATCCATGGCGACGACGTCCGGCCGCAGCTGCCGGACCAGCGGGATCACCGCGGCACCGTCGGCGGCCTCACCGACGACCTCGATGTCGGGCTGAGCCTCCAGAACGGCGCGCAGCCCCGCGCGGACGAGGGGTTCGTCGTCGACGAGGAGAACACTGACGGCCATCCGGCCAGCCTAGATCAGCGCAACGGCAGCTCCGCGTGCACCTGCCAGTCACCCTCGTGCGGGCCCGTCCGCGCGCGGCCGCCGAGCAGCGAGGCCCGCTCCCGTATGCCGCGCAGGCCGCTGCCCCGTCCGGGCCCCGTGATACCGGCCGGCAGCGGATTGCGGACCTCCAGGGCCAGCGTGCCGTCACCGACCTCGATGCGGACCCGTACCGGGACGCTCCCGGCGTGCCGCAGCACATTGGTGAGCGACTCCTGGAGGATGCGGTAACCCTCCCTGGACACCGGACCGGGCACGGTCTCCAAGGGGCCCGCCACCTCGGCGTCCACCTTGGCTCCCGACGTGCGCGCCGACTCCAGCAGCCGGTCGGCGTCGGTCAGCGTCGGACGGCCGCTCGCGGGACGCTCCGTCTCGCGCAGCACACCGAGCACCCGCTCCAGGTCCTCCAGCGCGGCCCGGCCGGTGTCCTCGATGGCGACCAGGGCGCGCTCGGTGAACGCAGGGTCGGCGGCCGCCCGCGCTGCACCGGCCTGCACCACCGCGACCGTGAGCGCGTGGCCGATGGAATCGTGGAGCTCACGGGCGATGCGATTGCGCTCCAGGAGCTGCTCGGTGTGCTCCTCCAGGGCGGCGAGCCGCTCGCTGGGGGAGGGACCGAGGAGCCGGCGCGCGAGTGCCGTGATCAGTTCACCGAGGCCGACCACCCCGCCGTACAGGGCGAGCAGGGGCAGCGGGACCAGCAGCGCGCAGCTCCAGTGCGGGTCAAGGAGCATCACCACGGGGTCGTCGGCCGGCCGGTACCCGGTGGCCGCCCGGCCGAGGTCGATGACGAACAGGGGCATCCAGACGGTGACCCCGCAGGCCACCCATCCCAGCAGGATGCGCGCCTCCAGCCAGAGCACGGTCCGCCACCGGTCCCGCCAGGTGACCGAAGGAGCGACCGAGAACACCTGGTCCTCGCCTCTTCGCTCATCCGGGGCCAGCATGATCCGCGCCTGCACACCCTCGCCCCGCCGCACGGCCGGGATCAGCCCCAGCGGAACCACCAGCACCGCGGGCATCCACGGCTTCGTCATGTCGATGAACAGCCACACGCTGGTGAACAGCATCGGCACCCACAGGTGCAGCAAACGCGTGTAAGTCGTCCCCCACAGCAGCGGGCGCAGAAAGCGGGCCATCGCGTCATCGTGCCAGCCGGCACTGACAACGGACCTCCCCCGGGCGGGGGAGAGGATCACCACCGGCGGGGGAGGCGGGGAGCGGTCGGTGACGGCCACGCTGGGCCCATGACCAGCATCGACGTCCACGACCTGACCAAGGAGTACGGCGGCAAGCGCGCCGTGGACCACCTGACCTTCAGCGTTCTCCCGGGTCGCGTCACCGGATTCCTCGGCCCCAACGGAGCCGGAAAGTCCACCACCATGCGCCTCGTGCTGGGCCTGGACCGGCCCACGTCCGGCACCGCCACGGTCGGAGGCCGCGCCTACGCCTGCCTCGACGAGCCGCTCCGGGAGGTGGGCGCCCTGCTCGACGCCGGGGCCGCGCACGGCTCGCGGACCGCCCGGGACCATCTGCGGGCCCTCGCCGCCACCAACCGCATCCCCGAACGCCGGGTGGACCAGGTCCTGGAGGAAGCGGGGCTCGCCTCGGTGGCCCGGCGCCGGGTGAAGACGTACTCCCTGGGCATGCGGCAGCGTCTGGGCATCGCGGCCGCGCTCCTCGGCGACCCGGCCGTAGTGCTTCTCGACGAACCGTCGAACGGGCTCGACCCGGAAGGGATCATCTGGATCCGGGAACTGCTGCGCCGGCTGGCCCGCGAGGGGCGCACCGTCCTCGTCTCCAGCCATCTCATGAACGAGACGGCGTCCTTCGCCGACCAGCTCGTGGTCCTCGGCCGCGGCCGGCTCCTCGCCGACATGCCCATGCGCGAGTTCATCCACGCACGCGTGCAGCCCCGCGTCCGGGTACGCAGCACGGACGGCGACGCGTTGGGGAGTCTGCTCGCGCGGCACGGAGTCGAGGCCGTCGAGGGAGAGGACGGCCGCTGGACCGCCCTCGACGCGCGGATGGAGGACATCGGGCGGCTCACCTCGGCCGCCGGCCTTCCGATCCTCGAACTCGCCTCGGAGGAGGGCACGTTGGAACAGGCCTATCTGGATCTGACGGCCGCCGAGACCGAGTTCACCGCCACCCCGACGCAGCCCCAGGAGGCCTGACCATGTCCTTCGCACCCGCACTCCGCTCGGAATGGATCAAGATCCGAACGCTGCGCTCGCTGCTCTGGGGCCTGCTCGCCGTCCTCGCGGCCACAGTGGCGTTCTCGGCACTCGCCGGACTCGACGACTCCGGCGAGGCGGACTTCGACCCGCTCTTCTCGGCCTTCTTCGGTGTCAGTTTCGGTCAGATCGCGGCCATCACCTTCGGAGCGCAGGCGGTCTCGGCCGAATACCAGGGCGGCGCCCTCCGCGTCTCGCTGGCGGCGGTTCCCCGCCGGGGGCGCTGGTTCCTGGCGAAGACGGTGGCGATCGGTGTTCCGGCGCTGATCATCGGCCTGGTCACCGGAGTGGCCAGCCTAGTCGTGGGGACGACCCTGCCCGGTTCCAGAGCGGACGGGCTGACCTGGACGGAAGAACTCCGCGGAGTCGTCGGCTGCGCGATCTACCTGACCCTGATGGCCCTGTTCGCGGCGGGCCTGGCAGCCGTGTCGCGCAGCGGAGTCGCCACGTTGAGCATCCTGATCCCCTTCCTCCTGATCGTGTCCTTCGTCGTCGGGGGAGCGTCGGGGAGCGTCGCGGACTTCCTGCCGGACAAGGCGGGGCAGACGGTTCTGCACGAAACGTCGGACGGTGCCCTGGGCCCCTGGAGCGGGCTCGCCGTGACCGCGCTGTGGACCGCCGCGGCACTCGGTGCGGGCGCGTGGAGCGTCCGGCGCCGGGACGCCTGACCTCAACGGCCTCCTGACGCCTCACCAATTGTCAGTGGCGGCCGCTTTACTGGACGGCATGACCATCGCGCAGCACCTCGCCACGATCGACCGGCTGTGCTCCGAGGACTTTCCCCCGGAGCCCGGCCGGTCGGATGCCGGCACCGGTGGACCCGGCTACCACATAGCCGAGTTGGTGACGAGCGAGGACTTCTGGGAGGCCGACGGCGCGGTGCGTGAGGAGACGGAGGAGCAGTTCGAGGCCGACCGGGACGGTCTCTCGGAGCTGCTCACCCGCCGCTGGGGTCGTCCGGACGTCATGAGTCTGTCGACGATCTTCGACCGGACGACGGACGGCGAGGAGATACCCGAGCCGTGGGGGCTCCTGAGTTCGCACGTGCCCGACGTGCACCTCTGGAAGCCGGAGGGGCAGGACCGCTGGGTCGCCCTCGGTATCTCGCAGTGGGACAGCGAACTGCCGTTTCAGCTGCTGGCCGTGGTCACGGAGGTCGACCCACCGTGACTCAGGGAGTCAACGCCGCCGCCCGCAGGCGGCCGTACTCCTCGGCCATCGTCGCCGCCGTCCAATGTGCGTTGAGCCCGCTGGGGTTGGGCAGGACCCACACCCGGCTCGACCCGATCGTCCGCTCCTGAGGGCCGATGCGGGCCGTGCGGTCGTCGAAGGCCGCACGGTACGCGGTCACCCCCACCACCGCCAGCCACCTCGGGCGCAGCCGCTCGACCTTCTCGGCGAGCAGCCGTCCGCCCTCGCGGTACTCCTCGGCGCTCAGCTCGTCGGCCCGCGCGGTCGCCCGCGCCACCACGTTGGTGATCCCGAGTCCGTAGGAGAGCAACTCGTCCTGCTCGGACGGCTTCATGAGCCGCGGGGTGAATCCTGACAGGTGCAGCACCGGCC
>NZ_JBHWVI010000132.1:0-24291 GCF_042737005.1 Streptomyces sp. NPDC060027 | reverse complement strand
GCCCGGAATCCGGGGGCCCCGCCCTGAACGCTGCCGACGCCTAAGGCGTGCTCATGGCCGTCAGTTGTCGTCCTCGTCGATGAGGAACCCGCGCATCGGCGAGGGCGCCTGCTGCATCGGCGACGGGCCCTGGGGCCGCACCGGAGCCATCGGCTGGGTCATCGCGGGCGACATCTGCTGCTGCCCACCGTAGGACGGCGGGGCCTGCGTCGGGCCACCCATGCCCTGGTTGCCGCCGTAGGACGGCGCACCGGCACCCGCGGGAGCCATGGAGGGCGCGGAGGACGACGGCAGGGACGCCGTGGCCGGATTGCGCGGCGGGGCGAGCGAGTCGTCCGCCTGCGTCTCCAGCTGGCGCAGCTGCGACTCCAGGTAGGACTTCAGACGCGTGCGGTACTCGCGCTCGAAGCCGCGCAGGTCCTCGACCTTGCGCTCCAGCGTGGCGCGGGCGGACTCCAGGGAGCCCATCGCGACGCGGTGCTTCTCCTGCGCGTCCCGCTCCAGGGCGTCGGCCTTGGCACGGGCGTCGCGCTCCAGACCCTCGGCGCGGCTGCGGGCCTCACCGACGATCTTGTTGGCCTCGGAGCGGGCCTCGGCGATCGCCTGGTCGGCGGTCTGCTGGGCCAGCGAGAGGACACGGGCGGCGCTGTCGCCACCGGGGCCCTGCTGCGGCATCTGCTGGCCGTGGCCGCCCATGGGGCCACCCATGGGTCCGCCCATCGGGCCGCCCATCTGCTGCATCTGCTGCATCTGACCGGGACCCTGGCCCATCGGACCCTGACCCATGGGGCCCTGGCCCATCGGACCCTGGCCCATCGGACCCTGACCCATCGGACCCTGGCCCATGGGGCCCTGGCCCATCGGACCCTGACCCATCGGACCCTGACCCATGGGGCCCTGGCCCATCGGACCCTGACCCTGCTGGCCCTGACTGCTGGGGCCGGCGGGCAGCTGCGGCGCACCGCTGGGCAGCTGGGGCGGGCCTCCCATGGGGCCGCCCATGCCCTGCGGCGGACCCGATATGCCGGCGGGCACGGGGGCGCCCGGGCCTCGCATACCCTGCGGCGGGCCCTGCTGGTCCTGCTGCTCGGGCGGCTTGCGCATACCCTGCTGCTGCTGGTTCTGCGCGGCCGCGCGCGTGGCAGCGGCCAGCTTGGCGCGCAGGTCCTCGTTCTCGCGGAGCAGGCGAGTCAGTTCGGCTTCGACCTCGTCGAGGAAGGCATCGACCTCGTCCTCGTCATAGCCTTCTCGGAGGCGGACGGTCGTGAACTGTTTGTTCCGCACGTCCTCGGGGGTCAACGGCATCTCTTCACCTCAACGTAGTCGTCGGCATTCGGCAAGACCGTATCGTTCACATCGCTCACATCATGCTCGTCGTAAGCCTGATCAAGATGAAGACGATGATCATCAGTACGAAGAAGGACAGGTCAAGCGCCACGCCCCCGAGACGCAGCGGCGGAATGAACCGCCGCAGAAGCTTGAGCGGTGGATCGGTGACAGTGTAGGTGGCCTCCAGAACGACCACCATCGGCTTGCCAGGTTGCCATGAGCGGGCGAACTGGAAGACGTAGTCCATGACCAACCGGAAAATCAGCACGATGAGGAAGCACATCAGCGCGATGTAGAAGACCTGCCCGACCACGCTCATGATCCGTGCGTCCCTCTCCCCTGTTTCCCATGCGGTGTTCCCGGTCCTGCGTCTCAGCTCTGGTTGAAGAACCCGCCCTCTGCGATGCGGGCCTTGTCCTCCGCCGTGACATCGACGTTAGCAGGCGACAACAGGAACACCTTCTGCGTCACCCGCTCGATGCTGCCGTGGAGACCGAACACCAAACCGGCCGCGAAGTCGACAAGTCGCTTCGCGTCGGTGTCATCCATCTCCGTCAGGTTCATGATCACCGGGGTGCCCTCACGGAAGTGTTCCCCGATGGTACGGGCCTCGTTGTAGGTCCGGGGGTGCAGCGTGGTGATCCGGTACGGCTCTCGTTCCGACACGACCTTGGGCATGATCACCGGGGCGTTCTTCTCCAGGCTTTGACGTTCTTGTGTGATGGACGCCACGGGGGCGATGCGTGCCGGACGCCCGGACTCCGCGGCGAGCGAAGAGGAATGCGGCACGGGGTCGCGCGGCGCCGGGGGCTGTACCACTCGTACCGATTCGTCCCGTTGGGACTGGTGCGCCTGATGTGACTGGTGCGACGGCTCATGCCGTCGTCGGTCCCGCTCGGGCTCGGGGTCGAGCTCGGGCTCGAAGTCGTCGTCGGGGTCGAATCCCCTGCCGTCGTACCCATCGTCCTCCACGAGGCCGAGGTAGACCGCCATCTTGCGCATCGCGCCGGCCATGCTCTGAGTCCTCCGCTCTGTGGTGGATCGGCTGACGAACTGCCAAGTGCCCGCGATCCACGAGGTCGTTATGCCCGCCTTTGGCGGAAATGACCATATTTTCTGCTGTGGTCCGACTTCTTGGCGACGTTACCCGAGGCTGGGTCGGACTCCGAGTACCGCAGTACCGACGCGTACATGTGTCGCTCCGGCCGCCACGGCCTGTTCGAGGTCCGAGCTCATCCCTGCCGAGACCATGTTCGCAGCCGGATGAGCCCGGCGCACGGCAGTCGACAAATCCATCAGCCGCTCGAACGCCGCCTGTTGCCGCCCCGCGTACTCACCGGTGAGCGGAGCGACCGTCATCAGCCCGTCGAGCCGGAGCCCGGGGGCCTGCGCGACAAGGTCGGCCAACTCCTCGATTCCGCCGACCCCCACGCCTCCCCGCTCACCCCGGCCGCGCTCCTGCGCGTCCAGCGCGACCTGGATGAGGCACCCCACCTCGCGCTCCGCCCGCACCGCTTCCTTCGAGAGGGCCGCGACGAGCCTGGAGCGGTCGACCGACTGCACGACACCCGCGTAACCGACCACGGAACGCACCTTGTTGGTCTGCAATTGTCCGACAAAGTGCCACAACAGGGGCAGGTCGGAGCACTCCGCGGCCTTCGGTGCCGCGTCCTGGTCCCGGTTCTCGGCGACATGCCGCACACCGAGCTCCGACAGGATCCGCACATCGCTCGCGGGGTAGGTCTTGGTGACCACGATCAGGGTCACCTCTTCGCGCTTGCGCCCGGCGGCCGTGCACGCAGCCGTGATGCGCTCTTCCACTTTCGCCAGATTCGCGGCGAGTTGAGCCTTACGGTCTGTCATGCCCCATCAGTCCAGCCATACATAGCCCGCGAGCCGCCCGGTGGTGCGGTCCCGTCGGTACGAGAAGTGGTCCCTCGATTCGAGCGTGCACACCGGCGACTGCTCCCGGTCACGCACTCCGAGCCGTTCCAACTGCGCGTGCACTCCGGCGGTCACGTCGACCGCGGGCGTCCCCCACGCGGTCTCGGCGTAGGCCGCGGGCTCGACGGCGGCGACCTCGGCACGCATCGCGTCCGGCACCTCGTAGCACCGTCCGCAGACCGCGGGTCCGGTGCGGGCGACGATCCTGGCCGGATCGGCGCCGAGTTCCACCATGGCCCGTACTGCCGCGGGCACCACCCCGGCGACCATCCCGGGCCGTCCCGCGTGGGCGGCGGCCGCCACCCCGGCGACGGGGTCGGCGAGGAGGACGGGCGTGCAGTCGGCGGTGAGGACGGCGAGCGCGAGCCCCCGCCGCTCCGTGACGATCGCGTCGACGGACGGAATCTCCGAGGAGCCCCACGGCGCCTCGACGACCGCCACGTCCGGTCCGTGCACCTGGTTCATCCAGACGACCCGGGCCGGATCGAGCCCGAGCGACTTGGCGGCCAGTTCCCGATTGGTGCGTACGGCGTCGGGGTCGTCGCCGACCGCTCCGCCGAGGTTGAGCTCCTCGTACGGAACGGCGCTCACCCCGCCCCACCTGTCGGTGAAGGCGAAGTGGGCGCCGCTCGCGGTGCTCGTTTCGGAGCGATGTCCTATCACTTCAGGAAGTCCGGCACGTCCAGCTCCTCGGCCGCGCTGTCCGAGTAGGAGCGGGACGGCGGGACCGGCGGGGACACCGGCAGTTCGCTGACCGGCTCCGGAGCGGGCTCCGGGGCGGCCTCCTTCGGGGTGACGCTGCCGAGCGACCCGAAGGACGGGCGGCTCTCGGCCTGGCGCGCCGGAGCGGGCTCCTCGCGTCGGGCCGAGGTCGATCCGAGGACGTTGTCCCGCTTGGCCGGCGGCTGGCCGCCGTCGAAGCCGGCGGCGATGACGGTGACGCGCACCTCGTCGCCGAGGGCGTCGTCGATGACCGCGCCGAAGATGATGTTGGCCTCGGGGTGCGCGGCCTCGCTGACCAGCTGGGCGGCTTCGTTGATCTCGAACAGGCCGAGGTCGGAGCCGCCGGAGATGGAGAGGAGGACGCCGCGGGCGCCGTCGATGGAGGCCTCGAGGAGCGGCGAGGAGATCGCCATCTCGGCCGCCGCCACCGCACGGTCGTCGCCGCGGGCCGAGCCGATGCCCATGAGCGCCGAACCGGCCTCGGACATCACGGACTTCACGTCGGCGAAGTCGAGGTTGATCAGGCCGGGCGTGGTGATGAGGTCGGTGATGCCCTGAACGCCGGAGAGCAGGACCTGGTCCGCCGACTTGAAGGCGTCGAGGACCGAGACCTGGCGGTCCGAGATGGACAGCAGCCGGTCGTTCGGGATGACGATGAGGGTGTCGACCTCTTCGCGGAGTTCCGCGATGCCGTCCTCCGCCTGGTTGGCGCGGCGCCGACCCTCGAAGGTGAACGGGCGGGTGACCACGCCGATGGTGAGGGCGCCCAGGGAGCGCGCGATGTTGGCCACGACGGGCGCGCCGCCGGTGCCGGTGCCGCCACCCTCGCCGGCCGTCACGAAGACCATGTCGGCCCCCTTGAGGACCTCCTCGATCTCCTCGCGGTGATCCTCGGCGGCCTTGCGGCCGACTGCCGGGTTGGCTCCGGCCCCGAGGCCGCGGGTGAGTTCCCGGCCGACGTCGAGCTTGACGTCGGCGTCGCTCATCAACAGCGCCTGCGCGTCGGTGTTGATGGCGATGAACTCGACGCCCTTGAGACCGACCTCGATCATCCGGTTGATGGCATTGACACCACCGCCGCCGACACCGATGACTTTGATGACTGCGAGGTAGTTCTGCGGTGCTGCCACGTCGAAGGCCTCTCGCCTCGAGTTACGTGTCGTCGCCTCGCACGTTCGCGATCCGACGACTGATGCCGAATGGGACGGTCCGAACGCCGACCCGAACCCTAACGCTGAAGTTTAGGGTTACCAGTGTGTCTGTTCCTTGGACTCTTCCGAACAGGACACTAAGTCGACAAGTGGCGCACGTTCAACGAACACGCCGAACCTCCCGTTTTTCTTTTCACCCTATGTGATCAGGCGCAGCGCTGCCCAACCAGGGTGCTGGCCTGCGCCGATGCGCGTCAACTGCCCGATGAGGCGGGGGCTGTGGGGGCACTTACGTCGAAGTGCCGGGCCTCGGGATCGGCTTTCATGAGAGCAAGGAGCGTCCTGGCCTTCGCGCGGCCCTTCTCGGCGCTGCCCCACTCGACGGTCCGGCCGCCCCTCAACTCCAGCGAGACGGCGTCGTAGGAACGGACCTTGACGGTACGGGTGTCGCGGGCGACGGGGTCCGGAATGTCCCCGGCGATCCGCACCGCCTCACGCACCAGCCGGTCGGCGGGGAAGCGGCGCAGAACGGCGGGCCGTGAAACCGCCACTTCCAGTACCGGCACGCCCTTCGGGGCATCGGAAACGGTCGCGAACCGCACGCCCTTGGCGTCCACTTCGACGAACTTTGCGCCCTTTTCGATCATCAGGACCGGGGTACGTTCGGTCACTTTGAGACCGATTCCGTGCGGCCAGGATCGGACGACGTCAACCGAGTCGATTCGGGGCAATTTCTGACGCAATCGCTCCTCGATCGCCTCCGTGTCGACGGAGATCAGCGGGGATCCGACCGGAACATCGGCCGCTTCCTCCACCTGCCCGGCCGTCAGTACCCGCGTCCCTGAGGTCGATACGCGCTCCACACGCAGCCATGAGGAGCCGTAGAGGGTCCACACCGCGGCGGCGCCCGCCAACACCACGGCGACCAAAAGGATGATGAGCCTATGAGGGCGGCGGAGCCGCCCGAGCAAGGGCGGCCGGGGCGGGCCGGACTCCAGCTTCTGCCGTTCACCGCGCTCGGCGGTCTTCGGTCCGGCCACGCTCCCTGCCTTCCCTCATGCGGTCCTAGCGGTGGCGCGAGGCGATCGCCTCGTACACCATCCCGACGAGCAGGTCGTCGGCGTCCCGCCGGCCGAACTCGCTGGCGGCACGCGACATCTCGTACAGCCGGTGCGGGTCGGCGAGCACGGGCAGCACGTTCTGCTGCACCCACTGCGGGGTCAGCTCCGCGTCGTCGACCAGCAGTCCGCCGCCGGCCTTCACCAGCGGCTGGGCGTTCAGCCGCTGTTCGCCGTTGCCGATGGGCAGCGGGACGTAGGCGGCGGGCAGTCCGACGGCGGAGAGTTCGGCGACGGTCATCGCGCCCGCGCGGCAGAGCATCATGTCGGCCGCGGCGTACGCGAGATCCATCCGGTCCACGTACGGTACCGGGATGTACGGGGGCATCCCCGGCATCTGATGCACCTGCGGCAGTTCGTTCTTCGGGCCGACCGCGTGCAGGATCTGGATTCCGGCCTGCTGGAGGTACGGAGCCGCCTGCTGGACCACCTCGTTGAGGCGGCGGGCGCCCTGCGAGCCGCCCGACACCAGGAGGGTCGGCAGGTTCGGGTCGAGCCCGAACGCGGCGCGCGCCTCGGGCCGTACGGCGGCCCGGTCGAGGGTGGCGATGGAGCGGCGCAGCGGGATGCCGATGTAACGGGCCCCGCGGAGCTTGCTGTCGGGTGTGGAGACGGCCACCTGGGCCGCGTACCGCGATCCGATCTTGTTGGCGAGACCGGGGCGGGCGTTGGCCTCGTGGACGATGATCGGCACGCCGAGGCGCTTGGCCGCCAGGTAGCCGGGCAGGGCCACATAGCCGCCGAAGCCGACGACCGCGTCCGCCTTGGTGCGTTCCATGATCTGCTCGGCAGCCTTGATCGTGCCGCGCAGCCGTCCGGGGACGGTGATCAGCTCGGGGGTGGGCTTGCGCGGCAGCGGTACCGCGGGGATCAGCGCGAGTTCGTAGCCGCGCTCGGGTACGAGCCGGGTCTCGAGTCCGCGTTCCGTGCCCAGGGCCGTGATTCCCACGGTCGGGTCCTGCCTGCGCAGGGCATCCGCGAGGGCGAGCGCGGGCTCGATGTGGCCGGCGGTCCCCCCGCCGGCGAGTACGACATGCACCGAAATTCACCGCTCTCCGGACGAACGCGCCGCCGAGGCACGCCGTCGCATCGTGTTCCATCTCCGGGGCCCCCCGGCCCTTGCGGACTCTCTCACCGCACCCCGCCTTCTGCCAAAGCGGGGTTGCCGCATCGCGAGTGCCGCCCGCGCAGCGGGGTCGTCACGCGCGAAGGCGATCAGCAACCCGATGGCGAACATGGTCGGCAGCAGGGCGGAGCCTCCGTAGGAGAACAGCGGGAGCGGGACACCGGCGATCGGCAGCAGACCGAGCACCGCACCGATGTTGATCACGGCCTGCGCCGTGATCCAGGTGGTCACGCCTCCCGCGGCATACCTCACGAAGGGGTCCTCCGTGCGTCCGGCCACGCGGATACCCGCATAGCCTAGAGCCGCGAAGAGGGCGAGAACCGACAGCGTCCCCGCGAGGCCCAGTTCCTCCCCGGTGATGGCGAAGATGAAGTCGGTGTGCGCTTCGGGCAGTTGGCCCCATTTCTCCACACTGGCGCCGAGGCCGGAACCGAAGAGACCGCCGGAGGCGAGGGCGTAGATGCCGTGCACGGCCTGCCAGCAGGTGTCGTGCGGCCCCGGCTCGGTCGCCCCGATGCACGCCAGCCTGGACATGCGGTTGGGGCTCGTCTTGATGAGGGTGAAGCCGATCGCCACGGCGATGGACAGCACGCCGACGAACAGCCGGGTGGGGGCTCCGGCCAGCCACAGCAGCCCGAACAGGATCGCCGTGAGGATGATCGCCGTGCCCATGTCGCCGCCGAGCATGATCAGGCCGAGCAGCATGAAGGCGACGGGGACGAGCGGCACCAGCATGTGTTTCCACTGGGTCAGCAGCCGCTTGTCCTGCTTGCGGGCGAGCAGATCGGCGCCCCACAGCACGAGGGCGAGCTTGCCGAACTCGCTGGGCTGGATCTGGAACGAGCCGCCGAGGGAGATCCAGTTCTGGTTGCCGTTGACCGCGACTCCTATCCCGGGCACCTGCACCAGGGCCATCAGGAAGACGGCGCCCGCCAGTATCGGGTAGGCCAGCGCCCGGTGCAGCTTCACCGGCATCCGCGAGGCGGCCAGCATCAGCACGCCGCCGATCAGGGCCGCCAGGAACTGCTTGCGGAAGAAGTACGAACCGGGCAGGGACAGCTGGAGCGCCGTGATCTGCGAGGCCGAGTAGACCATCACGAGCCCGAGCACGGTGATCAGCAGGCTGCCGCCGAGGATCAGGTAGTACGCGGTCAGCGGCCGGTCCCAGGCCTTGCGGGCACGGATGAAGAGGCGGCGTACGGGATGGTCGCGCGACACCCGGGCGACGGGCCGCCGGCCGGCCCGCTGCACGGGAGGTCGGCCGGTACGGCTAGTCGGCATCGGCGTCTCCGGGCCACAACGATGTCACGCGTCCGTCCCTCCCAGGTTCGCCCGGCGAGGCGGCCGGGTCAGGCGCCGAGTTCGCGAACCGCCTCCGCGAACGCGTCACCGCGCTTGTTGTAGTTGGCGAACATGTCCATGGACGCACAGGCCGGCGCCAGCAGCACCGTGTCCCCGGGCTCGGCGAGCCGCTCGGCCTCCCGGACAGCCGCGAGCATCGCCCCAGTGTCGGTCCGGTCGAGGTCGACGACGGGTACTTCAGGGGCGTGTCGCGCCAGGGCTTCGCGGATCAGCGCGCGGTCCGCGCCGATCAGGACGACGCCCCGGAGCCGCTTCGCCGACCTGGCGACCAGCTCGTCGAAGGTCGCGCCCTTGGCGAGCCCGCCCGCGATCCACACGATCGACTCGTAGGCCGCCAAGGAGGCTTCCGCGGCATGCGTGTTGGTGGCCTTGGAGTCGTCGACGTAGGCGACCCGGCCGACATCGGCGACGTGCGCGATGCGGTGCGCGTCCGGGGTGAAGTCCCGCAACCCGTCCCGTACGGCCCGCGCGGGCACCCCGTAGGCACGCGCGAGGGCCGCCGCGGCAAGGGCGTTGGCGATGTTGTGCGGGGCGGGCGGGCGGACGTCGGAGACCTCCGCCAGCTCCTGGGCGTTCTTCTGCCGGTTCTCGACGAAGGCGCGGTCGACCAGGATGCCGTCCACCACGCCGAGTTGGGAGGGCCCCGGAGCGCCGAGAGTGAAGCCGACGGCCCGGCAGCCCTCCTCGACGTCCGCGGCGCGCACCAGGTCCTCGGTGGCCTTGTCGGCCACGTTGTAGACGCAGGCGACCCGATTGCCTTCGTAGATACGGCCCTTGTCTGCGGTGTAGGCCTCCATGGAGCCGTGCCAGTCGAGATGGTCGGGCGCGAGGTTCAGTACGGCCGCGGAGTGGGCGCGCAGCGAGGGCGCCCAGTGGAGCTGGTAGCTGGAGAGTTCGACGGCGAGGACGTCGTACTGCTCCTCGCCGAGGACCGCGTCGAGGAGCGAGACGCCGATGTTGCCGACGGCCGCCGTGCGCAGGCCCGCCGCCTTCAGGATGGAGGCGAGCATCTGGACGGTCGTGGTCTTGCCGTTGGTGCCGGTGACCGCGAGCCATGGCGCGGCCTTCCGGCCGTCCTGCTCCCGCAGCCGCCAGGCGAGTTCGACGTCGCCCCAGACCGGGACGCCCGCCGTGGCGGCCGCGACGAACAGCGGCTTGTCCGGCTGCCAGCCGGGCGCGGTCACGATGAGCTCGGTGCCCTCGGGCAGGGTCGCGCCGTCACCGAGGCGCACGGTGACGCCGAGCGTCTCCAGCTCCGCGGCCTGCGCCCGGGCCCGGTCGTCGTCACCGTCGTTGACGACCGTGACGACCGCGCCGAGGCCGTGCAGGACCTTGGCGGCCGGGATGCCCGAGACGCCGAGGCCGGCGACGGTGACGTTCTTGCCCTGCCAGTTGGTCACTTCTTGGCTGCCCATCCTGCGTAGAAGAGGCCGAGTCCGACGATCACGCACATGCCCTGGATGATCCAGAAGCGGACCACCACAAGGACTTCGGACCACCCCTTGAGTTCGAAGTGGTGCTGGAGTGGCGCCATGCGGAAGACGCGCTTCCCGGTCAGCTTGAAGGAGCCGACCTGGATGACCACCGACATGGTGATGAGGACGAAGAGGCCGCCGAGCAGGGCGACCAGGATCTCCGTGCGGGAGCAGATCGCGAGGCCGGCGAGCGCGCCGCCGAGGGCCAGCGAACCGGTGTCACCCATGAAGATCTTGGCCGGCGAGGTGTTCCACCACAGGAAGCCGAAGCAGGCGCCCATCAGGGCCGAGGCGACGACCGCGAGGTCCAGTGGATCCCGTACCTCGTAACAGGCGCCCGGGTTGGTGAGGGTCTGCGCGTTGGCGCAGGACTCCTGGAACTGCCAGACACCGATGAAGGTGTAGGCGCCGAAGACCATCGTCGCGGCGCCGGTGGCGAGGCCGTCCAGACCGTCCGTCAGGTTCACGCCGTTCGACATGGCGAGGATCATGAACAGCGCCCAGACCACGAACAGCACCGGGCCGATGGACCAGCCGAAGTCCTGGACGAAGGAGAGCTTCGTGGAGGCCGGGGTGTTGTTGCGGTTGTCGGCGAACTGCAGGGCCAGCACCGCGAAGGCGATGCCGACGATCAGCTGTCCGGCCATCTTCGCCTTGGCCCGCAGACCGAGCGAACGCCGCTTGACGATCTTGATGTAGTCGTCCAGGAAGCCGACCAGGCCCATGCCCGCCATCAGGCCGAGCACCAGCAGGCCCGAGAACGTGGGCGCGTAGCCCGTGATCACCTTCGAGAGGAAGTACGCGATGATCGTCGCGAGGATGAAGGCGATACCACCCATGGTCGGCGTACCGCGCTTGCTGTGGTGCTCGCGCGGGCCGTCGTCGCGGATGTACTGGCCGTAGCCCTTGCGGGCCAGCAGCTTGATCAGCAGCGGAGTGCCGACCAGAGTCAGGAACAGGCCAATGACTCCCGCGAACAGGATCTGCTTCATCATCGGGCGGAAACCTCACCCTCGGCACCGTCGGCGAGCAGCGCGAGCGCCACCCGTTCCAGCCCGACGGACCTGGACGCCTTCACGAGCACGACGTCCCCTGGGCGCAGCTCGCTGCGCAACAGGTCGACAGCCGCCTGTGCGTCGGACACGTGCACCGACTCCTCACCCCACGAACCCTCGTTATATGCGCCCAGCTGCAGCCAGGACGCTTCCCTGCCCCCGACCGCGACGAGCTTGCCGACATTGAGCCGGACGGCAAGCCGTCCGACCGCGTCGTGCTCGGCGAGCGCCTCGTCCCCGAGCTCGGCCATCTGACCGAGCACCGCCCACGTACGACGTCCCTTGCCCATCGACGCGAGCGCGCGCAGGGCGGCTCGCATGGACTCGGGGTTCGCGTTGTAGGCGTCGTTGACGACCGTCACGCCGTCCGGACGCTCGGTGACCTCCATCCGCCAGCGGGAGAGGGAGCCCGCCTCGGAGAGCGCGCGGGCGATCTCGTCTGCGGACATGCCCAGCTCATGGGCGACGGCGGCCGCGGCGAGCGCGTTCGACACGTGGTGCTCACCGTACAGGCGCATGGTCACATCACTGCACCCGGAGGGTGTGCGAAGGCTGAAGGCGGGCTGTCCGTTCTCCGTGAGCCGGACGTTCTCGGCCCGTACGTCCGCTTCGTCGGACTCTCCGAAGAGGATCACGCGTGCCTTCGTACGGGACGCCATGGCGCGTACGAGGGGATCGTCGGCGTTGAGGACCGCCGCGCCGTCCTCGGGGAGGCTCTCGACGAGCTCGCCCTTTGCTTGCGCGATCTGCTCGCGGCCGCCGAACTCGCCGATGTGGGCGGTGCCGACGTTGAGGACGAGACCGATCCTCGGCGGGGTGAGGTCCGCGAGATAGCGGATGTGGCCGATGCCGCGGGCGCCCATCTCCAGCACGAGGAACTTCGTCTCCTCGGTGGCGCTGAGCGCGGTGAGCGGCAGTCCGATCTCGTTGTTGAGGGAGCCGGGGGTGAAGACGGTCGGCGCCTTGCTCCGCAGCACCTGGGCGATCAGGTCCTTGGTGCTCGTCTTGCCGGCGGAGCCGGTGAGGGCCACGAGGGTCGCGCCGAGCCGTTCGACGACGTGGCGGGCGAGGGCGCCGAGAGCCGTCTGCACGTCGTCCACGACGATGGCGGGTACGCCGACGGGGCGGGACGCCAGGACGGCGGCCGCGCCGGCTGCGATCACCGCCTCCGCGTAGTCGTGGCCGTCCACGCGTTCGCCGACGAAGGCGACGAAGAGACTGCCGGACTCCACTTCACGGGAGTCCCTGACGACCGGTCCGGTGACCTGTACCGCCGGATCCGGTATGTCGTACGTCTGCCCGCCGACGACTGCTGCGATCTCGGCGAGAGAGAGGGCGATCACAAGTTCATCCCTGGGTCTTCTGGATAGCTTCGCGAAGCACCTGGCGGTCGTCGAAGGGACGCACCACCCCGGCGATGTCCTGGCCCTGCTCGTGGCCCTTGCCCGCGACCAGCACGGTGTCGCCCGGCTTTGCGCGCGCGACGGCCGCGGCGATGGCGGCGGCCCGGTCCTCGAAGACCTGGACCTCGCCGCGCTCGTGCGCCGGCACCTCGGCGGCGCCCGCGAGCATCGTGGCGAGGATCGCGAGGGGGTCCTCGGAGCGGGGGTTGTCGGAGGTCAGGACGGCGGTGTCGGCGAGCCGGGCCACGGCCGCGCCCATCGGCATCCGCTTGGTCCTGTCACGGTCTCCGCCGCAGCCGAGCACCACGTGCAGTTCGCCCTCGGTCACCTTGCGCAGGGCGCGCAGGACGGATTCGACGGCGTCCGTCTTGTGGGCGTAGTCGACGACGGCGAGGTACGGCTGGCCCTCGTCCACGCGCTCCAGCCGGCCCGGGACCCCCGGGACGGCGGCGACACCGTCCGCGGCGGTCTGCGGGTCGATTCCGGCGACCGCGAGGGCGACGATCGCGGCGAGCGTGTTCGCCACGTTGAAGGGGCCCGCGAGCGGCGAGCGGGCGGTGATCCGCTCGCCCTTGGGGCCGATCGCGGTGAACGTCGAGTCCATCGGGCCGACTTCGACGTCCTCGGCGCGCCAGTCGGCGTCCGGGTGGCCCTCGGCGGAGAAGGTGACGACCGGGACGGTCGCTTCCTCGCTGAGCCGGCGGCCGTACTCGTCGTCGAGATTGACGACGCCGAGCCGGCTGCGTCTGGCCGTGAACAACTGCGCCTTGGCCTGGAAGTAGTCCTCCATGCCCGTGTGGAACTCCATGTGTTCCGGGCTGAGGTTGTTGAAGACGGCGACGTCGAAGACGCAGCCGTCCACGCGGCCGAGGACCAGCGCGTGGCTGGAGACCTCCATCGCGACGGAATCGACCCCGCGCTCGCGCATGACGGCGAACAGGGCCTGCAGGTCGGTGGCCTCGGGCGTGGTGCGCTCCGACTTGATGCGCTCGTCGCCGATGCGCATCTCGACCGTGCCGATCAGGCCGGTGGAGCGGACCCTCTTCAGGCCGCCCTCGACGAGGTAGGCCGTCGTGGTCTTGCCGGAGGTGCCCGTGATGCCGATCTGGAGCAGATCGCGCCCCGGGTGGCCGTAGATGGTGGCTGCCAGCTCGCCCATCGAGCCGCGCGGGTCCTCCACGACGAGGACCGGCAGACCGGTGGCCGCGGCGCGGTCGGCGCCGGTCGGGTCGGTGAGTACGGCGACCGCGCCGAGGCCGGCCGCCTGGGTCACGAAGTCGGCGCCGTGCAGACGGGCCCCGGGCAGGGCGGCGTACACGTCGCCGGGTCGCACCGCGCGGGAGTCATGGGTGATGCCCGTGACCCCGGCGTCGCTCGCCGGCTTGTCGGCGCCCAGCTGATCGGCCAGCTCCGCGAGGTGGGTGGCGGAGACGTGAACCGGCCGCGGCGGCCCCGGATATGTCACAGGAACGCCCTTCTGGGTGGTTTGGGACTGATCAGCGTGTGGCACGGCGGTGAGCGTACCGGGCTCACCCCCGCCGGGGCGAAGCGAGGGCTCGGGCTCGGCATCCGAGGCGGAGTGGTTCCCGGGGTCCGGGGTGATCGTTGTCACGAGTGGTTCCTGGTCCGTTGTGCGTGGGGGCGATCAGGGTGTGCGGTCGGAGGCGGTCACGGCGTGAAATCGACGGGCAGGCGGGCCGCGCGGGCACCGGTGGGCGGGACCTGGAGGGTCTTCAGGGCGAACTCCATGACCTGCTTGTAGACGGGTCCGCAGATCTGACCGCCGTAGTAGAGGCCCTTCGTGGCGTTCTGGATCGCGCAGTACACGGTGATCCGCGGCTTGTCAGCGGGGGCGAATCCGGCGAACGACGAGGTGTAGCCGTGGTACTTGCCGGTGGCCGGATCCACGCGGTTGGCCGTACCCGTCTTGCCCGCGACCCGGTAGCCGGGGATGCGCGCCTTGGCGCCGGTGCCCTGCTCGTCGTCCACCACGGACTCCAGCATCTGGGCGAGGGTCTTCGCCGTCTTCTCACTCACGACCCGGGTCTTCTTCGGCACGGCGGCGGGCGTGAAGCGACCGTCGGCCCCCTTGGTGCCGCGCACCAGGGTCGGCTCGATACGGACGCCGCCGTTGGCGATCGTCGAGTAGACGGAGGCCGCCTGCATCGCGTTGATCGACACGCCCTGGCCGAAAGGAATCGTGTACTGCTGCGAGGTCGACCACTTGTCGGGCGGCGCGAGGATGCCGGCGGTCTCACCGGGGAAGCCGAGCCCGGTGTGACTGCCGATGCCGAACTTGCGCAAGTACGAGTAGAGGACCCGGTTCGCCTGCTTCTGGGTCTTGCCGAGCTGGCCGGTCGCCAGGATCGTCCCGATGTTGCTGGACTTGGCGAGCACCCCGTTGAGCGTGAGGTACCAGGTGGTGTGGTCGACGTCGTCCTGGAAGAGCCGGTCCCCGCGGTGCAGCCGGTTCGGCACGACGACGTGCGTGCCGGGGGTGGCCACGTTCTCCTGGAGGACGGCGGCCATGGACATCAGCTTGGCGGTGGAGCCGGGCTCGTACGCGTCCTGGAGGGCCGCGTTGCCCATGGCCGCGGCGTTGGCCTGGGTGAGGTCGTTGGGGTCGAAGCCGGGCGAGTTGGCCATGGCGAGGATCTCGCCGGTCCTGGTGTCCTGCACTATCACGTACCCGCGGTCCGCCCTGGACTTCTTCACCTGCTCGGTGATGGCGTCCTGCGCGGCCCACTGGATGTCCCGGTCGATGGTCAGCTCGACGTCGGAGCCGGCCACGGCCGGTGTCTCGGTGGAACCCACGGTCGGCACCTGGCGGCCGCCGGACTGGGCGTAGCGGATCTTGCCGTCCTTGCCGGTGAGCTCCTTGTTCAGCTGCTGCTCGATCCCGCCGCCGCCCTTGCCGTCGGCGTTGACCCAGCCCAGTATCCCGGCGGCGAGATCGCCGTTCGGGTACACGCGCTTGCTGGCCGGCACGGCGAGGACGCCCGCGAGGACGTTGACCGTGCTCTTGTCGGTCTCCGCCTTGGTCCCGAGGGTGCTCTTCAGGTCCTTGATCTGCTGCCAGACCTGGGGGGTGCGGCGGTGCGCGAGGAGCGTGTAGCGGGTGTTCCGGGCCCGCAGCTTCCTGGCGACGGTGTCCGTGTCCTGGCCGATGATCGGGCCGAGGAGCGCGGCGGCCTGCTCGGGCGCGTCCCCCACCTCGGTGGCCTCGCGCGTGAACATCGTCGGGTCGGCGGTGATGTCGTACGCGTCCACGCTCGTCGCCAGCTCGACGCCGTCGCGGTCGGTGATCCCGCCGCGCTCGGCGGCCAGCGTGCGCCCGACGTACCGGTTCTGCTCGGCCTTCGCGGTGTAGGTGCTCGCGTCGACGGCCTGCACCTGGAGCAGCCGTACGACGAACGCGATCATCACCAGCGTCAGCGCGAGACTGACCATGCGCAGACGGGGGCGGGGGCTGCCGAGCCGGATGACGCGCGGGCCGTCGGGACGGGCCGGGGCCGGGCGGCGCACGGGGCGCCCTCCCGGACCCGGGCGGCTCCGGCCGCCGGGTCGTACGGGCCTGGCGGGGCCGGGCACTCGGCGGCGCGGCGGTTCCCTGTCGGACACTTCCGTCACCTGCCGGGGGTCGTGGAGGGCTGTGTGGACGGGGCGAGGGCCCGGGTGGTGTGCGCGCCCGTGGACGGCTGCCGCGGGGCGGGCGCCGGGGCGGCGCTCGACGCCGGGCCCGGGGGCCGGGCCGGGGCCGGGGCGAGGACCTCGGGCGGGGGGATCATCGGGGCCCGGGCGGCGGACTGCCCGGCGGCTCCGGGGACGCCCTTGACGGTGCCGTCGGGGCCGAGGAAGGCCGGGTCGCCGCCGGGGACCATGCCGAGTTCGCGGGCGCGGCGCTGGAGGGCGTCGGGGGCGGAGTAGGCGTCCACGTCCCGCTGGAGGCCCTGCTCCTCGTCGGTCAGGCTCTTGGTGTCCTTCTGGAGGTCGTCGAGGCGGAACGCCCCTTCGCTGAGCGCCGAGTTCAGCACGAGGAGCCCGATGAGACCGCCGCCGAGGAGGAGGACGACCAGGAGGACGAAGGGGGTGCGGGCGGCCTGCCCGGCGCCGGCCGGAAGGAGCCGCGCGAGCCGCGCGGCGCGCCCCCTGAGTTCGGGTTTGCCGCTCACAGGCCCTCCTTCTCCCCGCGCCTCACTCGGCGGCGTCCTCGCGGATGCGTTCCGCCCCCCGCAGCCGGGCGGGAGCCGCTCGCCGGTTCTCGGCGACCTCTTCCTCCGTGGGAAGTTCGGCACCGCGGGTGAGGAGCTTGAGCCGGGGCTGGTAGCGCTCGGGGACGACCGGGAGTCCGGGCGGGGCGGTGTTGGCGGCGCCGGCCGCGAACACCTGCTTGACCAGCCGGTCCTCCAGCGAGTGGTACGACAGCACGGCGATGCGGCCGCCGACGGCGAGCGTCTTCACGGCCGCGGGAACCGCCCTCTCCAGGACGCTCAGTTCACCGTTGACCTCGATGCGCAGCGCCTGGAAGGTGCGCTTGGCGGGATTGCCGCCGGTGCGCTTGGCCGCCTGGGGCAGCGCGTCACGGATCAGTTCGACGAGCCGCGCGCTGTTGGTGAAGGGGTCCTTGTCGCGCTCGCGCACGACCGCGGAGACGATCCGCTTGGCCTGCTTCTCCTCGCCGTACGCCCGCAGGATCCGCACCAGTTCGCCCGGCGGGTAGGTGTTGAGCACCTCTGCCGCGCTCATGCCGGTCGTCTGGTCCATGCGCATGTCGAGCGGGGCGTCCTGCGCGTACGCGAAACCCCGGTCCGCCTCGTCGAGTTGCATGGAGGAGACCCCGAGGTCGAACAGGATGCCCTGGACGCGCGGGATGTCCAGGCGGTCGAGCACGTCGGGGAGTTCGTCGTAGACGGCGTGCACCAGGGAGGCGCGGTCACCGAAGGGGGCGAGCCGTTCTCCGGAGAGGCGCAGCGCCTCCTTGTCACGGTCCAGGGCCACGAGCCGTGCTTCGGGGAACCGGGTGAGCAGTGCCTCGCTGTGACCGCCGAGTCCGAGCGTGCAGTCGACGACCACGGCTCCGGGCTCGGTGAGGGCCGGGGCGAGCATGTCCAGGCACCGGTCGAGCATGACCGGGACGTGTCGGCTCTGCCCCTCCGGTCGCCCGCTGCCGCCCTCGTTGGGGAGCGCTTCGCGCCCTGTCATTCCGGGCCCTCTCAGGTCCGGCGCGGCCATACGCACCGCCGGGTCCCCACCCGCTCGGGAAGGGGAAGGTCTGCTGGCGCCGGATGAGTGGCGTCAGCCGACCGGGAGCGGGAGGAGGCCGAGCCGTACGTACGCGCCGCGCACGCGGGGAGACTCCGGAAAGTCGCCGGGTCTCCAGGTAAAACAGTCCAGCGGGGAGAGCCTCGCCTCCCGCTTCGCGTCACTTTAGTCCACGGTGTCTCGCGGTCAATCAACCGGCATGCGCGTCGCGGACCCCGCTCGGAGCGAAGCCGCGGATCCGGAAGAATCACCCGAACGGGCACGTCGTCACCGCCCGTGTGGATTACCTCACAACAAGCCGCGATGACATTTTTTGTCCCCTCTCACAGCAGGACTGCCTCGGGCGTGACCAGTAACGTCATGGGTATGACGACTTCCGCATCTGTTCCCACCGAACCCGAAGGCGCCATAGCCGCAGAGCGCACGGTCACCGACCGACTCGTCGACGCGAACGGGAGGTACGCCGCCGCCTTCACCGACCCGGGGATGGACGCCCGCCCGGTGCTGCACGTCGCGGTGGTGGCGTGCATGGACGCCCGGCTCGACCTGCACGCGGCGCTGGGCCTGGAACTGGGCGACTGCCACACCATCCGCAACGCGGGCGGCGTGGTCACCGACGACGTGATCCGCTCCCTCACCATCAGCCAGCGCGCGCTCGGCACCCGCAGTGTGGTCCTCATCCACCACACCGGCTGCGGTCTGGAGTCCCTCACCGAGGACTTCCGGCACGACCTGGAGATGGAGGTCGGCCAGCGTCCCGCGTGGGCGGTCGAGGCCTTCCGGGACGTCGAACAGGACGTACGGCAGTCGATGCAGCGTGTGCGCACCTCCCCTTTCCTGGTGCACACCGACGACGTCCGCGGCTTCGTCTTCGACGTCACGACCGGCCTGCTGCGCGAGATCGACCCCTCCTGACCGGCACCGCAGGACCCCCCGGTCGCCGACCCTCGGCTGCCCGTGGGACCCTCTCTTCACCAAAAACCCCGACCGTCCGCTGCCCAGAGGGCCGTAAAACCTGACATATCGCGGCCAGTTATCCACAGGCGAGTGACACGAACCGGTAACGGCAACAAGAATGCGGGTGTGACGTCACGCGGAACCTTTCGCGCGTGGTGTCCGTGTTTCGGGGTGGGCCGGTCCGCACAGGGCGTCGGCCCGGGAAAGGGCCGAGGAGGGCCGGGTGACGACCTATGACGATCGAGCGAGCCTTACAGATCTGACCGCCACTGTGGAGCGTGTCCGCAGTTCGGTGGAAGGAGTGATCGAAGGCAAGCCTGAGGTCGTACGGCTTTCGCTGACCGTGCTGCTCGCCGAGGGGCATCTTCTGATCGAGGATGTCCCGGGCGTCGGCAAGACCATGCTGGCCAAGGCGCTGGCCCGGTCCATCGACTGTTCGGTGCGGCGTATTCAGTTCACGCCCGACCTGCTGCCCTCGGACATCACCGGTGTCTCCATCTGGGACCAGCAGCGCCGGGACTTCGAGTTCAAGCCGGGCGCGATCTTCGCGCAGATCGTGATCGGCGACGAGATCAACCGCGCCTCGCCCAAGACGCAGTCCGCGCTCCTGGAGTCGATGGAGGAGCGGCAGGTCACCATCGACGGGACGACCTACGAACTGCCCAGCCCGTTCATGGTGGTGGCCACCCAGAACCCGGTCGAGATGGAGGGCACCTACCCGCTGCCCGAGGCCCAGCGCGACCGCTTCATGGCCCGCGTCTCCATCGGCTACCCCAGCGCGGACGCCGAACTGCAGATGCTGGACATCCACGGCGGCGTGAACCCGCTGGACGACCTCCAGCCGGTCGCCCACGCGCACGAGATAGTGAAGCTGATCGACGCGGTCCGCACGGTCCACGTCGCCGACCCGGTGCGCCGCTACGCGGTGGACCTGGTGGCGGCCACGCGCACCCACCCCGACCTCAGACTCGGCGCCTCGCCGCGTGCCACGCTGCATCTGCTGCGCGCGGCGAAGGCGTCCGCCGCTCTCAGCGGCCGGGACTTCGCGCTGCCGGACGACGTGCAGGCGCTCGCCGTCGCGGTCCTGGCCCACCGCCTGCTGCCCACGGCCCAGGCACAGTTGAACCGCCGCACGGCCGAGCAGGTCGTCCAGGAGATCCTCCAGCGCACCCCGGTGCCCGCCGCTCCCCATCAGCAGTCCGGCTTCTCGATGGGCCGGGGCGCGCCCACGTACGGTCAGCAGCCGCCCCGGAGGCTGTGATGACGCAAGCGGGCACGGGGCACACCGCCGAGGAGGACAAGGGCGGGCTACGCACCGCGCTCGCCGGGCTCACCACACGCGGTCGCTCGTTCCTGGCCGCCGGAGTGGCCGCCGCGATCTGCGCGTACGTCCTGGGGCAGAGCGATCTGCTCCGGGTCGGCCTGCTCCTCGCGGCCCTGCCGCTGGTCTGCGCGACCGTGCTGTACCGCACCCGCTACCGGGTCGCGGGCAGCCGCAGGCTCTCCCCCGGGCGCGTGCCCGCCGGCTCCGAGGCCCGCGTCCATCTGCGCATGGACAACATCTCGCGACTGCCCACCGGCCTGCTGATGCTCCAGGACCGAGTGCCGTACGTGCTCGGTCCGCGCCCCCGCTTCGTGCTGGACCGGGTGGAGGCGGGCGGCCGCCGCGAGGTGTCCTACCGGGTGCGCTCGGACCTGCGTGGCCGCTACCCGCTGGGCCCGCTCCAGCTCCGGCTGACCGACCCGTTCGGCATGTGCGAGCTGACCCGCTCCTTCTCGACGTACGACACCCTGACGGTCATCCCGCGCGTGGAGGCACTGCCTCCGGTGCGGCTGACCGGCGAGGCGAAGGGGTACGGCGACGGGCGGCAGCGCTCCCTGGCCCTGGCGGGCGAGGACGACATCATTCCGCGCGGCTACCGCTACGGCGACGACCTGCGCCGCGTGCACTGGCGGCTGACCGCCCGCTACGGCGAGTTGATGGTCCGCCGCGAGGAGCAGCCCCAGCGCTCCCGGTGCACCGTGCTGCTCGACACCCGGGGCATCGCCTTCCAGGGCGCGGGCCCGGACGCGGCCTTCGAATGGGCCGTCTCCGGCACGGCGTCGACCCTGGTCCACATGCTCGAACGGGGCTTCTCGGTCCGCCTTCTGACGGACACCGGCAGCTCGGTGCCCGGCGAGGGCGCCGACGGGTTCGCGGGCGCCAGCCAGGAATCGGCCGACGCCGCCGGGATGATGATGGACACGCTCGCCGTCATCGACCACTCGGACGGCGCGGGCCTGTCCCGGGCGTACGACGTGCTGCGCGGTGGCAACGAAGGACTGCTGATCGCCTTCCTCGGCGATCTCGACGAGGAGCAGGCGACCGTGCTCGGCAAGATGCGCCAGCGCAGCGGCGGGGCCGTCGCCTTTCTGCTGGACAGTGAGTCCTGGGTGCGGGAACCGACCGAAGTGCCCGGCCCGTTGGACAAGAGCGTGGACCGGCTGCGGATGCTGCGCGAGGCGGGCTGGACCGCCGTCATGGTGCCGCGGGGCGCGCCGCTCGCCGACCTGTGGCGCGAGGCGGACCGGCAGCGCACGCACATGGCGTCGACAGGTACTACCGCGGGGGGTGGTGGGACATGAGCGGGCGAGCCCGACTGACACTGTGCGCGGCCGCGGCCACGCTGCTGGCGTCGTGCGCGCTGCTGCCGCTGGTGGACCCGGCGACATGGATCCTCCAGGCGGTGTTCCTGGTGGCCGTGCAGACCGGTGTGGGGGCGCTGACCCGGCGGGTTCCGCTGGCCCGGCCGCTGACGGTGGCGGCGCAGGCGCTGGTGACGCTGATGCTGCTGACGCTGATCTTCGCCCGGCAGCAGGCCGTCGCCGGTATCGTCCCCGGGCCCGAGGCCTTCCAGCACTTCGCGACACTCCTCCAGGCGGGCAGCGAGGACGTCGGCCGGTACTCGATTCCGGCCCCCCTGTCGGACGGAATCCGGCTGATGCTGGTCGGCGGCGTCCTGGTGATCGGACTCGCGGTGGACGCGCTCGCGGTGACCTACCGCAGCGCCGCGCCCGCCGGCCTTCCGCTGCTCGCCCTGTACTCCGTCGCCGCGGGCCTCTCCGGCGGCGGCGCCGCCTGGCTGTGGTTCCTGCTCGCGGCGGCCGGCTATCTGATGCTGCTGCTGGCCGAGGGCCGGGACCGGCTCTCGCAGTGGGGTCGCGTCTTCGGCGGAGCGCCCCGCGCTCCCGGCCCGGAGTCCGCGGACGGCGCCGTGGCGCCCGTCCGCACCGGACGGCGGATCGGCGCGGTGGCGCTGGGCGTCGCCCTGGTGGTGCCGCTCGCCCTGCCCGCGCTCGACGGCGGACTGCTGGACGGCACGGGACGGGGTGTGGGCAACGGCTCCGGGGGCGGCGGCACGATCTCCGCGGTGAACCCGCTGGTCTCGCTCCGCGACAGCTTGAACGTGGACGAGGACCGCACGGTGCTGACCTATCGCACCAACACCGCGGAGACGCAGGACCTGTATCTGCGGATCGTCTCGCTGGACGACTTCGACGGCACCGCCTGGAAGCCGGCCCAGCGCCACATCGAGGACGTGCCGAAGTCGTTCCCGGCGCCGATCGGCCTCGCCGGCCAGGTCAAGCGGGCCACGATCCGGACCCGTATCTCGGCGGCCGACTGGTACGCGCAGGACTGGCTGCCGATGCCGTATCCGGCCAGCAAGGTCGACATCGACGGCAACTGGCGGTACGAACCCGTGGGGCGCACCCTCGTCGGTGACCACGGACAGAACACACGCGGTGTGCAGTACGAGGTCACGAGCCTGATGGTGCAGCCGACGGCGGAGCAGCTGGCGAGCGCCCCGGAGCCCTCGCCCGCGATGAGACGCCAGTTCACCAAGGTTCCGGAGTCGTTGCCCGCGCTGGTGGCGAACACGGCCCGCAAGGTCACCAAGGGCTCCGCCAACCACTACGAGCAGGCGGTCAAGCTCCAGGACTACTTCGCGGTCAGCGGGAACTTCCGGTACGACACCGAGGTGCAGGCCGGCAGCGGCTCCGCCGCGATCGCGAACTTCCTGAAGGACAAGGAGGGCTTCTGCGTCCACTTCTCCTTCGCGATGGCCTCGATGGCGCGGACGCTGGGGATACCGGCCCGCGTGGCCGTGGGCTTCACGCCCGGGTCTCCGCAGGCGAACGGTTCGATGTCGGTGGGTCTGCGGGACGCGCATGCCTGGCCCGAGCTGTACTTCGAGGGCGTGGGCTGGACCCGCTTCGAGCCGACCCCGAGCCGGGGCACGGTTCCCGCGTACACCCAGACGGACACGCCGGGCAACGACGCACCGGTCGTGCCCAAGCCGTCGTCCTCGGCGTCCGCGGTGCCCTCCACGGCGCCGTCGGCCAGCGAGAACTGCCCGCCGCAGCTGCGGAAGCTGGAGGCGTGCCCGAGCGAGTCCTCGGCGGCGGCGGTCGGTGCCCAGGACGACGACTGGCCCTGGTGGAACAACGTCTGGCTGGCGCTGGCCGGGCTCGTGATCCTGGGTGTGCCGCTGCTGCCCATGCTGTGGCGGATGCGGACTCGAGCCGTCCGGCTCGGCGGCCACGGCCGCACGGAGGCGGACGTGGCGGCGTACACGCTGGGGGCCTGGCTGGAGGTGACCGATACGGCGTGGGACTACGGGATCGCGCCGGAGGAGTCGCAGACGCCGAGGAAGGCCGCCGAGCGGATCGTCCGGATCGGGGAGCTCGATCCGGAGGCCGCGGCCGCGGTGCACCGGCTGGCCGCGGCCGTGGAGCAGGTTCTCTACGCTCCGCACCCCCGGCCGGTGGCGGGACTCGCGAACGACGCGCGCCTCGTCGCAGAGGCCCTCAGTGCCTCCGCGAGCCGTCCCGTCCAGCTGCGTGCTCTCCTCGCCCCCCGTTCGGCCGTCCGGGTGATCTGGGCGGCCTCGACCGCCTGGACCACCCTCGGAGCCCGCGTCTCGGCCCGCAAGGAATCCCTCCTGCACCGCCCGTCGAGCCAGACCCCCTGACCCCCGGCAGACCGGCCACACCGGCCGGCCTGCCGGGAGTCACCGGCTGGGCGACAACCACCCACTGCGAGCAGTCACCCCGCGGGGCGGGACGCGTGGACGGCGGGCGACGGTCACCGGCTGTGGGCAGGCGTCCCGCAGGGCGGGACGGGTGGGCACAGCCACCGGTGCCGGGTGCTGTTGAACATGGGTCCCGGGCAACGGGCGGGTTCGCACCGCTGGCGGTTGTTCTCAGGACGTCGGAGCCGCCGGGACGCCTCGGGGCTGCCCGGCGGGAAGAGCCGGGGGCCGGGGGGAGAGCCCCGGGAAGGAGCCGCTCCCGGCCCGGCAGGTCCGGCGTGCGCGCGGACGCCCGAACGCACGCGTGAGGGGGC
>NZ_JBHWVI010000131.1:0-24394 GCF_042737005.1 Streptomyces sp. NPDC060027 | reverse complement strand
GCAGTTCCGCCATGGCCTCGGCGATCAGCTCGCCGCCTGCCTTGGCGTCCGGGACGATGACAACTTCCACGCTGGGCCTGCCGATCTGGAGAGGGGACTCAGGGGACTCAACTGGAACCCGAAGGGCATGTGGTATAGACCAATCTAGCAGAGCGTCACCCTTCCGTCGCCCCGACGGGCCGGGACGCGCTTCCATTCCGTGCCCCGGGAAGGGGGCCCGCGCGTCCGGACCGCCCCGGACGTCCTCATCCGGCAACTCCGCCCGTTCACGAACCGAAGCGGGATAGTCTGCTGGGTGCTTCTGGTGTTGGATAAGCGGACAACAAAGAACATCAGCGGGCGCACGGGCTGCGGGCACATGGACGCAGGACCATGGTCTAGTCCACAATGCTTTGAGAAACTGAACAAGCCTCCGCCTTCCCCGCACAGGAAGGCGGACCGAGGAACCGGCGCTCTCTGCCCTGACTGCTCCGGCTCCTCTCTTCGGCCGACCGGGACCGCACACCCCACGGCCGATGTTGCTCCGGGCTGCGGTGCCGGGAGGGTTGAGGGTCCCTCCCAGGCGCCGCGGCCCGCGGGTGTTTCCGGGGCCCTGAGGCGCCCCTGGGGCGCCCCCGCACGGGGGCTGATTTCGGGACCTGTCGGATCCGCCGGGTACGCTCGCACACGTGCCCTCCATGAACGACCTCGTACGCCAGCACACCGCCCTCGGTGATTCCGATCTCGAGTGGCTGCATCTGCTGGTCTCGGAGTGGCAGTTGCTCTCCGACCTCTCCTTCGCCGACCTCGTGCTGTGGGTTCCCACGCGCGACGGCACCCGCTATGTCTCGGTCGCGCAGATGCGCCCCAACACGGGGCCCACCTCGTATCAGGACGACATGGTCGGCCATCTCGTCCCGCGCGGCCGTCGCCCCCTGCTGGACGCGGCGCTCGACGAGGGCCGGATCGTGCGCGAGGGCGACCCCGAGTGGCGCGAGGAGGTCCCGGTCCGGGTCGAGTCCATTCCCGTGCGCCGCGAGGGCCGTGTCCTCGGTGTCATCGCCCGCAACACCAACCTGCTCACGGTGCGCACCCCGAGCCGCCTCGAACTGACGTATCTGCAGAGCGCCTCCGACCTCGCGCAGATGATCGCCGCCGGCACCTTCCCGTTCCCCGACCAGCAGGTCGACATGGACGCCTCGCCGCGGGTCGGCGACGGACTGATCCGCCTCGACGCGGACGGCATCGTCCAGTACGCCTCACCGAACGCGCTCTCCGCGTACCACCGGCTGGGCCTGGCCGCCGACCTGGTGGGCTGCAACCTCGGCGCCACGACCGCCGAACTCGCCCCGTCCCGGGGTCCGGTGGACGAGGCGCTGGCCAAGGTCGCCAGCGGCTGGGCGCCCCGCGAGTTCGAGATCGAGAGTGCCGAGGGCGTGATCCAGCTGCGCGCGATCCCGCTCAAGCCCAAGGGCACCCGAGTCGGTTCCCTGGTCCTCCTCCGTGACGTCACGGAACTGCGCCGCCGCGAGCGCGAGTTGATCACCAAGGACGCCACCATCAGGGAGATCCACCACCGGGTGAAGAACAACCTCCAGACGGTGGCGGCCCTGCTGCGGCTCCAGGCCCGCCGCATCGACTCGGACCGCGGCCGGGAAGCCCTGGAGGAAGCCGTGCGTCGGGTCGGTTCGATCGCGATCGTGCACGAGACGCTCTCCCAGAACCTGGACGAGCGGGTGGAGTTCGACGAGATCGCCGACCGGGTGCTCGCCATGGTCGCCGAGATCTCACCCGGCAAGGTCACCGGCAGGCGCACCGGACGCTTCGGCATCCTGGACGCCGAGGTCGCGACCCCGCTCTCGATGGTCCTCACCGAGATCCTCCAGAACGCGCTGGAGCACGGCTTCCGCGAGGGCGACCGGGGCACCGTCGAGGTCTCCGCGGTGCGCGGCGGCACCTCCAAGGACGCCCGCCTGCTGGTCACCGTCCAGGACGACGGGGTCGGACTGCCCGAGGGCTTCGACCCGCACCGCTCGGGCAACCTCGGCCTGCAGATCGTACGGACGCTGGTGGAGGGCGAGTTGGGCGGCACCTTCGACATGGTGGCCGCTCCGGAGCGCGGTACCCAGGTGCTCCTGGACATCCCGGTGGTCGTACCCAAGTAGCGGGCCCGGACAAGCTTCCGGACAAGCATCCGGACAAGCATCCGGACAAATACCCGCACAAGTGGCCGACGAGCAGGGGCAGTCGATGCCCATGCGTGCCCGTCACTCTCCGTGACCGTCGTTGGAGGTCAGGAGCGCCGGGCACCGGACGTGAACAGCAATGAGCCCCGGACCACAGGTGGTCCGGGGCTGAAAGCTCGTTGCATCAAGCGCATCGGGGTACTGCGCGCTGCGGCTCGGGGGCGGGAGTTGCGTACTCGCTGTACGCGCCGCCAAGCTCAGGCTCGTGCGGGGTGGAACGTCAGGCGGTGGCCTGACGAGCTCGGTTGCGGGCGGCACGGCGCTTCATTGCGCGGCGCTCGTCCTCGCTGAGGCCACCCCAGACGCCGGAGTCCTGGCCGGACTCGAGCGCCCACTGCAGGCACTGCTCCATGACGGGGCAGCGGCGGCAGACGGCCTTGGCTTCCTCGATCTGCAGCAGCGCAGGACCGGTGTTGCCGATGGGGAAGAAGAGCTCGGGGTCTTCCTCGCGGCAAACGGCGTTGTGACGCCAGTCCATGGCTGCTACCTCTCCTTGGTATTACATGCACGTTGCTTGTGAATGTGAACGCTTTCACGAATCCCTCAACAAGTGAAGGGCCGACAACCAGACGGACTGGTGTGGTCCTGTGTTTTGAGGAGGGGTTCCGGTGCTCTGTGGGGCCGATGTTGCGGGCCGTCCCGAGCGCCACGTAGAGACTCGCAAACCTCAGCGGCGGATACAACCCCTTCAGGAAAGTTTTTTTTGATTCCTCGGTGTCGGCTGAGTCACAGCCGTACTTCCATGGGGTGGACCCTGGCCTAAACGTTCGAGTGAAAGGATTTTGGCGCCTTCCGCTCACACAATCACACGCAGTGCACGGCGTACGCCTGTGAACGTCACGCTAGTACGCAGTCCGAGATGGTCGCCGTCCATCTGAAGGGGCAGTGGCGCCTTCGAATGCAAGGTGAAGTCCGTCAGGTCATGCAGAGAGACGGCGTGCTTGCCCTGGGGGCCGCGTTCGGGGGACGAAGTGAGCAACTGGGTGGCATACCGGGCAACCGAGGCCGTCGACATGCGGCTGAGGGCGAGTACGTCGAGTCCGGTATCGAACGAGGCCTTAGGTGCCGCGTACACCGGACGATTGCCGAGAAACGTCCACGGCGCGGTGTTGCAGATGATGGACAGGACCAGATCGGTGACCGGGTCCGCGCCGGGGCGCTCCAGGGTGATCGTTCCGTGCCGGCGGTGAGGTTCGTCCAAAAACTGGCGTACCACTTGGCGGAGATACAGCGCATGGGTGGAGCGCCGCCCGCGTTCGCGCTGCTGCTCGACCCGCCCCACCACCCCCGCGTCGAAGCCGAGGCCGGCGCAGAAGGTGAACCAGCGGGAAGGTACGGCCTCGTCCTCCGTGCCGGGAGTCCCCGCGGCGAGGCCGAGGCCGACCGTGCGCTCGCGCTCCTCGCGCAGCGCGTCCAGCAGGGCGCCGGTCGCCTCCACGGCGTCGTTCGGCAGGCCGAGGGCGCGGGCGAAGACATTGGTGGAGCCGCCGGGGACCACGGCGAGGCGGGGGAGGCTTTCCGGGTCGGGGCCCCGGTGGAGAAGACCGTTCACGACCTCGTTGACCGTGCCGTCCCCGCCGAGGGCCACGACCAGGTCTATCTCGTCGCTGTCCGCGGCCTGCCTGGCGAGGTCCCGGGCGTGCCCGCGGTACTCGGTGGTGACCGCCTCCAGCTTCATCTCACTGGCCAGCGCGTGGATCAAGACGTCACGCGTCCGCGCACTTGTGGTGGTTGCTGCCGGATTGACCACGAGAAGTGCGCGCATGCGAAGCAGCGTACCTACTGGGTGGTACTCGGCCCAGACCGAGGTAGGGATCGAGTAAGAGGTTCCGGGGTGAGCGGGGACGCGGCGAGGGATCGGCGCGAGCCCTGGGACCGGGCCGTACCCGGCCCCGGGGCGCCCGGCGGTCCGGAGCCGACGGCTACTCTTCAGGAGTGAGCCGTGAGCAGAATCCCACCCCCGACGCCCCCCTCGCCGAACCCCGTCCCGGGCGGCTGACCGCCGCGGCGGCGCTGGCCGCGCTGGAGGGGACCGCCCTCGTGGCGGGCGGCGTCTGCGTCCTCGTGCTCGGACTCACAGGCGACCCCGACAACCGGCAGCAGGCCGTCACCGGCGGCGTCACGCTGATCGTGCTCGCGCTGCTGCCGCTGCTGGCGGCGCGCGGACTGCTGCTGCGCCGCGGCTGGAGCCGGGGCCCGGCCCTCATCACCCAGATCATGGCGCTGCCCGTCGCCTACACCCTGCTCCAGGCCGACAGCGTGGCGATCCCCGCCGGCATCGCCCTCGCGGCCGTCGCGGTGGCGGCCCTGGTGCTGCTGCTGAACCCGGCAACGACACGGGCCCTCGGAATCCGAGGGCCCGGCGGTGACGTGCAGGACGAGACGTAGGCGGGTCTCACTCCTCGACGAGGAGCTTCTCCCGCAGCTGGGCCAGGGTGCGGGCGAGCAGCCGCGAGACGTGCATCTGCGAGATGCCGACCTCCTGCGCGATCTGCGACTGCGTCATGTTGCCGAAGAAGCGAAGCAGCAGGATCCGCTTCTCCCGCGGAGGCAGGTCCTCCAGGAGGGGCTTCAGCGACTCGCGGTACTCGACGCCCTCCAGCGCCTCGTCCTCGGCGCCCAGGGTGTCCGCGACGGCCGGGGACTCGTCGTCCGTGTCGGGGACGTCCAGGGACAGCGTGGAGTACGCGTTGGCGGACTCCAGGCCCTCCAGGACCTCTTCCTCCGAGATGGCCAGCTTCTCGGCCAGCTCGTGGACCGTCGGTGAGCGGCCGTGCAGCTGGGAGAGTTCCGCGGTCGCCGTGGTCAGGGCCAGCCGCAGTTCCTGGAGGCGACGCGGGACGCGCACCGCCCAGCCCTTGTCGCGGAAGTGCCGCTTGATCTCGCCGACCACCGTCGGGGTCGCGTACGTCGAGAACTCGACGCCGCGCTCCGGGTCGAACCGGTCGACCGACTTGATCAGCCCGATCGTCGCGACCTGGGTGAGGTCGTCCAGCGGCTCGCCGCGGTTGCGGAAGCGGCGCGCGAGGTGCTCGACGAGCGGCAGATGCATGCGGACCAGCTGATTGCGCAGCTCCGCGTACTCGGCGCTGCCGTCCTGCAGTTTGCGCAGCTCGATGAACATCGCCCGGGCCCCGCTGCGGTCCTGGGGATCGTGCTGGATGTGCTGGGCGCTCGGCCCGTGCTGGATCGGCTGGGCGCTCGGCCCGTGCTGCGCGCCCTGCACGTTCTGCTCCGCGTTTCGCTCGTGCTCGCTCATAGTCCCGCCCGTCACCATTCCCCGAGCTCGCGGCTCTTCCCCCGTGTCCTCGGCTGCGCTCGAACCGGGGGGACCTCCCCGGACGGGGGAGGAGACCCCCAGCTGCGCTGCGGCTGCCGAGGAGGCGCCGTTCTCCGGATGCGGCCGGGCCTGTTCGGGGATGCCGTCGATGCCGTCCGCCGTGTGCCGCGGCCCGTCGAGGCCGTCGACGCGCTCCGCGGGAGGCTCCCGTGTGCCGCGCTCTTCGTCCCGCACCGGCCCGTCCCCGTTCCTCACGCCGGCCCGGGTCCCGCGCCGCGCTGTTTGTAGAGACTGATCGTCACGGTCTTGTCCTCGGCGACGGTGGACTCGACCTTGCCCGCGAGGGCGGACAGGACGGTCCACGCGAAGGTGTCACGTGACGGAGCGTGACCGTCGGTGGTCGGCGCCGAGACCGTGACCTCCAGTGAGTCGTCGATGAGCCGGAAGACACAACTGAGCACCGAACCGGGGACGGCCTGCTGCAGCAGGATCGCGCAGGCCTCGTCCACCGCGATGCGCAGGTCCTCGATCTCGTCGAGGGTGAAGTCCAAACGGGCTGCCAGCCCGGCCGTGGCCGTGCGCAGTACCGACAGGTAGGCACCCGCGGCCGGCAGCCGGACTTCCACGAAGTCCTTCGTCGCGGGCTCGCCTGCGATCTGGGACACCCTCACCTCCATGGTGGTACAAGCTCATTCGAGCTCTTTCGGGGGCCGAGGGTCGCCCCCCGGGTAACGCGCTACGTCGTTCAGCGGTGACGCTACCGCGCTCCCGACTTTCCTGTCCTGGGGACCCCGCCCCTTGCTGTCACTCATAGTAAGCCTATGAGTACGGACAGTGGCTAGGGGTCTGCGGCCCCAAATAGGAAGAGCGCGCGCCGGGTTGACGTACCCAGACGTCAGACGGTCGAACCGTCCGGATCCTGAGTCACACGCGCACGTGATCCACGGCTCAGACGAGTACGTGGTCCACGAAACACCAACGCCAGTTCTCCCCCGGCTCGAACGTGCGCATGATCGGATGCCCGGTGTCCTTGTGGTGCTCGGTCGCGTGCCGCATCGGTGAGGAGTCGCAACAGGCGAGATGCCCGCACTCCAGGCACAGCCGGAGCTGCACCGGGTGGGTGCCGGCCGCCACGCACTCCTGGCAGGTCTCGCTCCGGGGCTCGGGTTCGGGCTGCGGCAGCGCGTCGGCGTGCGTGCACTGTTTCATGATGGCCAGGTTACGTCGGGTGTGCGGGATTGCCGCGCGAAAAAGAGGGCGGGCGGAAGACGATGCACGTGTTGCCACTGTTGTTGCTGGTCGCGGGGAGCGCGGCGGTCGCCGGCGCCGCCCGCCGTACTCCGGTTCCGGCACCCCTGCTGCTCGTCACCGTGGGCCTGATCGTCTCGTACATCCCCGGGGTGCCCCCGTACGAACTCGACCCCGAAGTCGTCCTCCCGCTGGTGCTGCCCCCGCTGCTGTACACGGCGGCCACCGACAGCTCCTACCTCGACCTGAGGGCCCAGCTGAGGCCCGTCGCGCTCCTGTCGGTCGGCTACGTCCTCTTCGCGACCCTCGTGGTCGGCTGGGTCGCCTATCTGCTCGTGCCGAGCCTGCCGCTGACCGCGGCCCTGGTGCTCGGCGCGGTCGTCGCGCCGCCGGACGCGGTGGCCGCGACGGCGGTGGCGCGCCGGGTGGGGCTGCCCTCACGGATCACCACGATCCTTCAGGGCGAGTCCCTGGTGAACGACGCGACCGCGATCACCGCCTACAAGGTGGCGCTCGCCGCGGCGGTCGGCGAGGGCGCGACCTGGGCGGGCGGCGTCGGCGAGTTCCTGCTCGCGGCGGTCGGCGGGGTGGTCGTCGGACTCGTCCTGATGATCCCCATCCACTGGCTGCGCACCCACATGAACGAAGCGCTCCTGCAGAACGCCCTCTCCCTGCTGATCCCCTTCGTCGCCTACGGCGTCGCCGAGCAGTTCAACGCCTCCGGGGTGCTCGCGGTCGTCGTCGTCGCGCTCTACCTCGGACACCGCTCCTGGGAGGTGGACTTCGCGACCCGGCTCCAGGAGGAGGCGGTCTGGAAGATGGTCGCGTTCATCCTGGAGTCCGCGGTGTTCGCGCTGATCGGACTGCAACTGCCGGTCGTCCTGAAGGGCCTCGGGGCGTACGAGGGCACAAGCGCCGCCTGGTACGCCATCGCCCTCTTCCTGGTGGTCGTCGCGGCCCGCTTCGTGTGGGTCTACCCCGCCACCTTCCTGCCCCGCATCTTTTCGGCGCGCATCCGCGAACGCGAGGCGAACCCCACCTGGAAGGCGCCGTTCGTCATCGGCTGGGCCGGCATGCGCGGCGTCGTCTCGCTCGCCATCGCCTTCTCCATCCCGCTCACCGTGCATGGCGGCGACGCCTTCCCCGACCGCAACCTGATCCTCTTCCTGACCTTCACCACCGTCATCGGCACCCTGGTCGTGCAGGGCCTGACGCTGCCCCCGCTGATCCGTCTGCTGAAACTCCCGGGCCGCGACACCCAGGCCGAGACGCTCGCCGAGGCCAACGCCCAGGCACAGGCCTCCCGCGCCGCCGAGCAACGCCTCGACGAACTCCTCGCCGACGAGCGCAACGCGCTGCCCCCGCCGCTCGCCGAACGCCTGCGCACCGTCCTGGAGCGGCGTCGGAACGCCGTCTGGGAACGGCTCGGGGCGGTCAACCCGGTCACCGGCGAGACCGCCGACGACACCTACCGCCGCCTCTCCCGCGAGATGATCGGCGCCGAGCGCGAGGTCTTCGTCAAGCTGCGCGACTACCGCTACATCGACGACGAGATGCTGCGCACGCTGCTGCGCCGACTGGACCTGGAGGAGGCGGCGGCCTACCGGGAGGCGGCCTGAGGCGCGGCCCCCGCGGCGGGGAACGGCGCTCCGGTGATCACCGCGGCGACCGTCGTGCCGCGAGGGAACGCGCCCTCCTCGGCGAGGGCGACAAGTCCGTACAGCATCTTGGCGACATAGAGACGTTCGACCGGCAGCCCGTGGCGCTGCTCGAAGTCCTCCGCGAAGGCGTCGAGTTCGGGAGTGGTACGGCCGTAGCCGCCGAAGTGGAAGCGGTCGTCGAGGGACCAGGTTCCGCGCCGGGCGCCGAAGGCGGCCGTCTGCAGGGCCGTCGTGTCGGCGTCGAGGAACCCGCCTCTGAGGACCGGGACACCTAGGGCACGCTGGCCGGGTGCGAGGCCCGCGGCCAGGCCCGCGAGGGTGCCGCCGGTACCGCAGGCGACGGCGGCCACGTCGATGCCGCCGTGGTCGCGCAGTTCCTCGCCGAGCGCCCGGCAGCCGCGTACGGCGAGGGCGTTGCTGCCGCCCTCGGGCACCACGTACGCGTCCTCGGTGTCCGTCGAGCCCAGGATCCCGGCCAGCGTCCGCGGCTCCGTCTTGCGGCGATAGGTCGACCTGTCGACGAAGTGCAGGCGCATGCCGTCGGCCGCGCAGCGGGCGAGCGAGGGGTTCAGTGGGCGGTCCGCCAGCTCCTGGCCGCGGACCACGCCGAGGGTGGGCAGGCCCAGCAGGCGGCCGGCCGCGGCGGTGGCGCGCAGATGGTTCGAGTACGCCCCGCCGAAGGTGACCAGGGTGCGGCCCGCCGCCGCTTCGAGGTTCGGCGTCAGCTTGCGCCACTTGTTGCCGGTCAGCTCCGGGTGGATCAGATCGTCCCGCTTCAACAGCAGGCGGACGCCGTGGCGCGCGCATCGCGCGTCCACGGCCTCCCGCAGCGGCGACGGAAGCCGCGGCCCGGGGCCGGCCGGGCCGAGCGCTTCGGGCATGCCCGGCGCGCCGCGGGCTGCGGCGGGATCCGGGGCATCGGAGCTGGTCACGCTCCCATTGTCGGACACCTGTCCGGGGAGGGCCGGACGCCGGGGTGCCCCGCAGCGTCGGTGGCCACACCGACCGCTCGGCCCAGCTCCGCGATTCGCCCCGGGGTCCGGCTCCGGGATTCGCCCCGGGGTCCGGCTCCGGGACTCGTTCCGGGGTCCGGCCTCGGGGCCCAGCCGGGATTCAGCGCCGCGGTTCAGGACCGGGGAACCAACCCAGGGGTGCGGCCCCGGCCTTCAGGCTCTGGGGGCGGTCCGGGGGCAGCGCGCAGTGAGCCCCGGGAGCATTCGCTCACTTCAGCAGCTCGCGGACGCGCCCCCGCAGGAAGCTCATCGTGAATCCTCGCGGGTCCACCTTGCCGGGCTGCCATTCCAAGTGGCCGATGACCGAGCGTTCCGTCCAGCCGTAGTGCCGGCAGATCGCGGCGGAGACCTTGGCGATGGCGTCCAACTGCGCCTCGGGCCACGGGTCCTTGCCGTCGCCGAGGTTCTCGCACTCGAAGCCGTAGAAGTGGCGGTTGCCGTCGGTGTTGGCCTCGTTGTCGTGCGGGAGCGCCTTCTCGGCGATCACCGCGCGCAGCACGTCGTCGTCGCCGAGGCCCGCGTGGTTGGTCCGGCCGTAGCCGACCAGGTGGAGGGCGCCGTCCTTGGTGATGACGCCGTGGCACAGCGGCCCCGGCAGGTCCCCGTGGCCCTCGCGGCAGATCCCGACCGTTCGCTCGGTCCCCGAGGTCACCGTGTGGTGGATCATCACGCCGTGCACCGGCCCCCACGGGCCCTTGTGATTGCGGTTGTGATGCTTCCAGTCGCCGACCTCGACGACATGGACGCCTTCCTCCCTGATCCGGTCCAGGAAGCTGCCCGCGGACATGGGCGAGGCCATGGCCGCCTCCTTCGCGCTGCGCGTCGGCCACCTTGCGTGGCCGACTCGTATCGCAGCTTGTATCGCCGCCCAGGTCCCCCGACCCACTCGTTCGCACGGCGTGCGAGCCGATCCGGTCAGTCACGGAGGAACCGGTCAGGACCGGGGGAAAGCGTCTCCGCGGGCGGCGGCACGGTTCTCGGGCGTCCGAAGCGACCCGATCCGGAGCTTCACCGGCCGGCGGGCGGCGACCGCTCGACGGAATCACCCTCTCTGCCCAGGTCCGGGGTGATCCATTCCCCCTCATTCGTGTAATAGCACCAGCACGCTCCGTGATGGAAGGCTTGCTCTGCAAGATCAGTGCACGACCGGGAGGGCAATTTTCATGTCGGTAGGCGAAGAGGTCCGCGCGGAGCAGAACCGTCCGCAGCAGAGTCTCGGCACATCAGCCGCGCGGAACCTGGCCACCACCACCAAGTCCGCGCCACAGATGCAGGAGATCAGCTCACGGTGGCTGCTGCGCATGCTTCCGTGGGTGAACGTGCAAGGTGGCACGTACCGCGTGAACCGGCGGCTCAGTTACTCCGTGGGCGACGGTCGCGTCACGTTCGTCAAGACCGGTGACCGTGTCCAGGTGATCCCCGCGGAGCTCGGCGAACTGTCCGTACTGCGGTCGTACGAGGACCTGGAAGTGCTGGGCGAGCTCGCCCAGCGGTGCCAGCAGCGGGAGTTCGTCCCGGGAGATGTGCTGGCCTCGTTCGGCAGCCAGGCCGACGAGGTGTTCCTGCTGGCGCACGGCAAGGTCGAGAAGATCGGCACCGGCCCCTACGGGGACGACGCGGTGCTCGGTGTCCTCGCCGACGGCGCGTACTTCGGCGAGCAGGCGCTCATCGACCCGGAGGCCATCTGGGAGTACACGGCCCGCGCGGTGACGGCGGTCACCGTGCTCGCGCTGCCCCGCCAGGACCTCGAACAGGTGGCGGAGCGCTCCGATTCACTGCGGGAGCATCTCCAGGAACTGCGCGCGATCCCCTCGCAGCGCACCAACAAGTACGGCGAGAAGGAGATCGACCTCGCGGCCGGCCACACCGGTGAATCGGACATCCCGGGCACCTTCGTGGACTACGAGGCCACCCCGCGCGAGTACGAACTGAGCATCGCCCAGACCGTCCTGCGCCTGCACACACGCGTGGCCGACCTCTACAACCAGCCGATGAACCAGACCGAGCAGCAGTTGCGGCTCACCGTGGAGGCGTTGAAGGAGCGCCAGGAGCACGAACTCATCAACAACCGCGAGTTCGGCATGCTCAACAACTGCGAGTACGACCAGCGGATCCAGCCGCACGACGGCGTACCGAGCCCCGACGACATGGACGAGCTGCTCAGCCGACGCCGCGGCACCAAGCTGTTCCTCGCCCACCCGCGCGCGATCTCCGCGTTCGGCCGCGAACTGAACAAGCGCGGACTCGTCCCCGAGACCATCGAGATGGGCGGCAACCGCATCCCGACCTGGCGCGGGGTGCCGATCTTCCCGTGCAACAAGATCCCGGTCAGCGACGCCCGTACGACCTCGATCATCGCCATGCGCACCGGCGAGGCCGAGCAGGGAGTGGTCGGGCTCCAGCAGGCGGGTCTCCCGGACGAGATCGAGCCGAGCCTGTCGGTGCGCTTCATGGGCATCAACGAACAGGCGATCATCTCCTACCTGGTGACGGCGTACTACTCGGCCGCGGTGCTCGTGCCGGACGCCCTCGGCATCCTGGAGAACGTCGAGATCGGCCGCTGGCGGTGACATTCCGCGAGGCGGAGCCCGTCGTGTTCCCCTCCCTCGGGGCGGGAACACGACGGGGGTGCGCGCCCGGCGGCCGTTCGGAGGCGACCGTCGGCGGGCCGTCCGGTGCGATCGCGCAGGTGACCGCATGACGACGGAGACGCAGCAGGGTCCGGCCGGAATTCCGAACGGGCGGCGCCCGGCCGGACCTCCGGACAGGCGAGGTGCCGGCGGGAGACCCATGGGAAGGCAGGGCGCGCCGAACCCGCTCGACGCGCAGGAGGCGGCGGGCATCCTGGAGCGCGCGCGGGCGTCCGTCGACCCAGAACTGCGCGGGGCGATCGACTCGCTGCCGGGCTCGATGCGCAGGATCGCGCTGTACCACTTCGGCTGGGAGCAGGCGGACGGCACTCCGGCGGCGGGGAACGCCGGTAAGGCCATCCGGCCCGCGCTCGTGCTGACCGCGGTCCAGGCGCTCGGCGGACAGCAGGCGACGGCCGTACGCGCGGCCGCCGCGGTGGAGCTGATCCACAACTTCACCCTGCTGCACGACGACGTGATGGACCGGGACACCACCCGCAGACACCGCCCCACCGCGTGGACCGTGTTCGGCGACGCCGACGCGATCCTCGCCGGGGACGCCCTGCAGGCGCTGGCCCAGCGGCTGCTCGCCGAGGACCCGCACCCCGCGTCCTCGGCGGCCGCCGCGCGGCTCGCGGGCTGCGTCGTAGAACTGTGCGCCGGACAGCACACGGACACGGCCATGGAGCGGCTCGGCCCCGGCGAGGTCACCCTCGACGCGTGCCTGGCCATGGCCGAGGCGAAGACGGGCGCGCTGCTCGGCAGCGCCTGTGCCATCGGGGGGCTGTACGCGGGGGCGGACGCCGAGGACGTCGAGGCGCTCGACGCGTTCGGCCGGGAGGCCGGGCTCGCCTTCCAGCTGATCGACGACGTGATCGGGATCTGGGGGGACCCGGGCCGCACCGGCAAACCGGCCGGGGCGGACCTCGTCGCCCGCAAGAAGTCGCTGCCGGTGGTCGCCGCGCTCACCTCGGGCAGCCCGGCGGCCGCGGAGCTGGCCGAGTTGTACGCGGCGCCTTACCGGGAAGGAGACATGGAGCGCACGGTGCTCGCCGTCGAGCGGGCGGGCGGGCGCGACTGGGCACAGGTCCAGGCGGCCGACCGGATGTCCCGGGCGATGCACGAACTGTCCCGGGCGGTCCCCGACCCCGAGGCGGCGGGAGGTCTTCTGGCCCTCGCCGAGTTCGTCACCCGGCGCAGCAACTGACCGGCCCGGCCGGTCGAAGACCCCGGAGCCCCGGGCACCGTACGGCACCTGACATCCGTGCGGTGCCGGGCTCCGGAGAGCGGGCCCCGCACATCCCCACGGTGTGCGGGGCCCGCGCCTTCGCGCGGGCCGGACCGCGCAGCCGCCCGGGTCTGCGCACCGGAACGGTTCGCGGGCCGGACCGCACACCCCCTGGGCCACGCGCATCCGGTCTCCCGGACGCCGGACATCCGGCCGCCCACCCCTCGGGCACCCGGGGTCGGTCCGTCGACTCCGGGGCGATTAGGCTCAACCGCCGTACGGTCAAGGCCGGTTGGGGCGAAGGGCGGGGCGGGTCATGGGTGTGGCGATACGGGTGGCGGGCGAGGCGGACCGGGAGCTGGTCGTCCGGCTGCTGGACAAGGCGTTCCAGGACGATCCGGTGAGCAACTGGGTCTTCCCGGACCCGGCGCACCGCCGTGCGACGCACCCCAGGCTGATGGCGGCGTTCACCGACGCGGTGCTCGCCGAGGGGCGTGTGGACCTGGCCGAGGACGGTTCGGCGTGCGCCCTGTGGCTGTCCCTCCCCGACGGCGAGCACGGGGACGCGACGGAGAGCGACGGTGAGGACGAGGACGGCCCCGCGCAGCTGCGCGCGGCTGTCGACCCGGACAACGAACGGGTCGAGCTGATCGGCCGGCTGACGGCGGACGTCCACCCCGTGGGGCGCGCCCACGCGTACCTGTGGATGATCGGGGTGGCGCCGGAGCGCCAGGGCGAGGGGCTCGGCAGCGCGCTCATCGAGTCGGTCCTCGAACGCTGCGACCGTGAGGGCCTGGCCGCGTATCTGGAGGCCAGCAACGACCGCAGCCGCGCACTGTACGAACGGCTCGGCTTCGTGCTGACGGGCCGTCCCCTCGACCTGCCGGACGGCCCGCGGATGTGGCCGATGTGGCGCGACCCCCGCCCCGGTCACGGGCCCCGGCTCTAGATCCGGCCCGCCCCGCCCCGGCTCGCTCGGGTCGCGGGCGCCAGCCCTGGATCCCGGCCTGACCGGGGATGCCCGGGCGCCGGCTCCAGTCTGCCCCCTGGGGGCCTGGAGACCCGGACCCGGACCCGGACCTCGCCCTGCCCCACGACCCGGAGGGCTAGGCCTCCGGGACGATCGTCATCACGATCCTTTCGAGCAGGGCGTCCGGTACGGCGACGCCCGGCAGGGTCTCGTCCAGTACCCCGGGCAGGGTCAGGTGCTCCAGGAGCAGCCCGAGCACCGCGAGGTAGAGGACGACCACGGTCTCGTCGCCGCCCGGCAGCCCCGCGTCCCGGTGGAACTCCATGCCCTGGTCCAGGTCGCCGCGCACCGACGCGGTGTACGAGGTGCGCAGGGCCGGGCGGCGGGTGGCCTCCAGCCGCATCTCGAAGAGGGCGAGATAGCCCGTGCGGTCACGGGTCGCGCGGCTCAGCAGGTCGCGCATGAAGTCCAGGACCAGGGCCCGGTTCCGGGGGCCCTTCAGCAGCTCGGCCAGGACCGCCGGGTCCGGGGCCAGGCGCTGGTGGAGGTGGGCGTCGATCTGGTTGAGCAGGTCGTCGCGGTCGGTGAAATAGTTCGACGCGGTGCCCACCGGGACGGCGGCCCCGGCGTCCACCGCGCGGAACGTCAGCCCGCGGGCCCCCTCCCGCGCCAGCACCGCCACGGCGGCGTCGACGAGAGCGGCTCTGCGCTCGATGTTCCTTGCCATACGGGCCTCCTCCGCGTCGGTCGTCGGGACATTCTCCGGGGTGGCCGGAAAATCCCCTTGTAACCACTACAGGTGAAGCACTATAACTGAAGTGGTTCGGCGGAAGCCGTCCAGAAGACACCGCCTACGAGAAGAGACCCGCTTGCGCAAGCTCACCTATTTCGTCGCCTGCTCGATCGACGGCTTCATCGGCGACCCCGACGGAGACGCACGGGCGTTCATGCCGTTCGTCGACGAGGAGTTCCTCGCCTTCCTCAAGGCGGAGTACCCGGAGACCCTGTCGACGCCGGGCCGCCGGGCCCTCGGCATCGACGACCTGGAGAACCGCGTGTTCGACACGGTCGTCCAGGGCCGTGGCAGCTACGACGTGGCGCTGGACGTCGGAGTGACCAGCCCGTACGCGCATCTGCGCCAGTACGTCGGCTCCCGGAGCCTCACCGAGTCGCCCGACCCGCAGGTTCGGATCGTCGCGGACGACATCCTGGGGGCCGTCCGCGAACTCAAGTCGGAGGACAGCGAGTTCGGCGTCTACCTGTGCGGCGGCTCGCGGCTCGCGGGCGCGCTGATCGACGAGGTGGACGAACTGGTCGTCAAGACATACCCCGTGGTCCTCGGCTCCGGAATGCCGATGTTCGGCTCCGGCTTCGACATCACCGAGTTCACTCTCGACGGGGTTCGGGTGTTCGGGAACGGCGTGCTCGTGCGGACGTACCGCAGGAAGCGCTGAGTCCGCCGCCGTCCTACCCTGAAGGCATGGGCACCGATGAGCATGCATGTCCCGTCTGCGGGCAACCGGTCGCCACGGTGGTGCACCGGTACAAGACCCTGGGCGCCTGGGTCCCCAGGTGGGGCCCCGGCCCCTGCCGGAACCCGGAGTGCGAGGCGTACACCGACGCGCCCGGGCACGGACACGTCCTGCCGGTGGAGCCCGGGCCCGATCTGCCGGAAGAGGCCGCCGCGGAAGAATCCTGACGCGCCCGACGCCGCGGTGTAGAGAAGGGCGGGCCGGCTCCGACGTCCCCAGTGAGAGCCGCCCGGCACGGGCGGCCCGAGCCGAGGAAGCCGAAGGAGCGGACTCATGAAGTACCTGGTGATGGTGCAGGGCACACAGGCCGACTACGAGAGCATGCGGGGCAAGGCGACCGCCCAGTCACCGGCCTGGAGCGAGCAGGAACTGCAGGCCATGTACGCCTACATGGGCGCGATCAGCGACGACCTCTCCGAATCGGGTGAACTGGTCGACGCGCAGGGGCTGGTCGAACCCGCGCAGACCCGCCTGGTGAGCAAGGGGTCCGACGGCAAGGCCGTGATCACCGACGGCCCGTACAGCGAGACCAAGGAACTGATGGCCGGCTACTGGGTGGTCGACTGCGCGAGCCTGGAGCGGGTCACCGAGATCGCCGAACGCGTCACCCGCTGCCCGGGCCCCGAGGGCCTCACCGAATACCCGGTGGTCATCCGGCGCATCCAGGACGGTGCCGGGGACATCTGAGCGGGATGAGAGGCACGACCGAGGTCGAGGACCTGCTGCGCCGGCACGCGCCGCAGGTCCTCGGCGCGCTGGTCCGCCGCTACGGGCACTTCGACGCCGCCGAGGACGCCGTGCAGGAGGCGCTGCTCGCGGCCGCCCGGCAGTGGCCCGCGAAGGGCGTGCCGGACAACCCGCGCGGATGGCTGATCAAGGTCGCCTCGCGACGGCTCGTCGACGCCCTGCGCGCGGAGGAGTCGCGGCGGCTGCGGGAGGAGAAGGCGGCGGCGCTGACGCCCCGGGACGCGTTCACGGCACCGCCGCCGGGCGCGGGCCGTGCCCCGTCGGAGGACGACACGCTCTCCCTCCTCTTCCTGTGCTGCCACCCCGATCTGTCCCCGGCCGGGCAGATCGCGCTCACCCTGCGCGCGGTGGGCGGTCTGACCACGGCGGAGATCGCGCGGGCGTACCTGGTGCCCGAGGCGACCATGGCGCAACGGATCAGCCGGGCCAAGCAGCGGGTGCGGGGCATGGGCTTCGGCCGCCCCGACCACTGGGAGGAACGGCTGCCCGCCGTCCTCCACACCCTCTACCTGATCTTCAACGAGGGCTATACGGCGACCTCCGGAACCGCGCTCCAAAGGGCCGGACTCGCCCGCGAGGCCATCCGCTTGACCCGGACGGTGCACCGGCTGCTGCCCGAGGACGGCGAGGTGAGCGGCCTGCTCGCGCTGATGCTGCTGACCGACGCCCGGCGCGCCGCGCGGACCGGACCGTACGGAGAGCTCGTTCCCCTCGACGAGCAGGACCGCGACCGCTGGGACAGGGCGGCGATCGGGGAGGGGGTGGCCCTGGTGACGGAGGCGCTGACGCGGGGTCCGGCGGGCCCCTACGCGCTCCGGGCCGCGATCGCCGCGGTCCACGACGAGGCGCCCTCGGCCGAGGCGACGGACTGGGCCGAGATCCTCGGCCTCTACGACGTCCTCGTCCTCCGGGTCCCCGGCCCCGTCGAACGCCTCAACCGCACAGTCGCCGTGGCCATGGTGCACGGCCCGGGCACCGCCCTCGCCGAACTCGACCGACTGGAGGGGGTGTCGGCCGCGGGACACCGGCTGGACGCGGTCCGCGCCCATCTGCTGGAGCGCGCGGGGGACACGGCCGGCGCCCGGGCCGCCTACGCGTCGGCGGCCGGCCAGACCCTCAGCCTCCCCGAACGGCGTTATCTGGAGGCGCGGGCGGCCCGGCTGAGGCCATAGCGTTGGCCCTATGTCCGAACCCCTGTTGCACCTGACCGAGCGCTCCCTCTGGGACGCGGCCCGCGCGTCGGGCGCCTTCGCGATGTCCACCCGCGGTCGGACCCTCCAGGAGGAGGGCTTCATCCACTGCTCGCTGCGCCACCAACTCCCGGCCGTGGCAGCCATGGTGTACGGCTCCTACACCGGACCCGACGAGCTCGTGGTCCTCGTCGTCGACACCGAACGGCTGGACGTGCCCGTCCGGTTCGAGGCGATGGAGCCCGGCGGCGAGGAGTTCCCGCACATCTACGGGCCGATTCCGGTGGACGCCGTCGCGGACGTGGAGGTCTGGGACCAGGGCGGGGTGGCTTCGGCGTGACCGCGACGGGGGGACGACGTCGAATATGGCGGTGGATTCTGGCGGTGTGGGCGGTCGTCGTGGTCGGGGGCGGCGTCCTCACGCTCTGGCTCCAGGACGCGGCGGAGCCGCCACCGCCCACCGGCTGGTACAGGTCCGAGGAGGACGGCCGCGACGCCCCGGCGCCGCTGCTCTCCTCCGACGTCTCGAAGCCCCCCTGCCCGGAGACGGAGGACGGGTGGCCCGTCATCTGTGCGGTCGGGACCGGGCCCTAGGGCAGGCTGCCTGTCCCGGGATCGCGGCCGGTCAGGCAGTAGACGCCGCCGACGGGGTCCCGCATCACCGTCCAGCGCGCACCCCGGCCGACCGGCGTGGCCCCGAGGTCCTCGTGGTGGGTCCGGACCGCCTCGACGTCCGAGCAGGCGAGATCGAGGTGGGCGGAGGTGGGGCGGCCGGCGCCGAGGCGTTGCAGCAGGATGCGGAGCGGCAGTCCGGCGGGCGGCTTGATGAGGTGGAACTCGGGGAGCGCGCCCGGGTGGGACCCCCACCCCGTGAGCTCGCTCCAGAAGGCGATCTCGGCGGCGTACACATCCGGTGCCAGGTCGATGCTCACCTGGTCGAGCCGGCTCGTCGCGCCGCCCGGCTCCTCGACCACGGGTGGCCGCGCGGACTCCCCCTGCCAGGGCACCGCGCAGAACAACTGACCGCCGGGCGAACGGAGTACGGCCCACCCGTCATGGCCGGAGACCACTTCGGCACCCAGCCGCCGAGCCGACTCCACCAGCGCCGGTACGTCCTCGACGGCGAGGTCGAGATGCGTACCCCCGGTCCCGTCCGCGACAGCCTGCGCCTTCACGCACGCGTCGGCCCCGCCGGGCAGCAGCGTCACGAACTCGCCCTGATCGCCGCGCGGTTCGGACAGCTTCGTCCGCGTGACCGAGGTCCAGAAGTCCAGAGCCGCAGCGAAATCCCGGCCGGGCCGGTCGACGAAGGCGTAGGTCCACCGGACGGGTGGCGTGGTCATGGGTGATCTCCCTGTCGGACGGGCGGCACGGCTCGTACCGTCTCCTGCCCGAGCAGGGCGCGCAACGACGTTTTCATCCGTGAGACGAAGGCGTCCCGAACCTCGGGGGAGAGGAGGTCCAGCGAGAGATACGGGTTGAGGTCCTCCAGCTCGACGAGGAGCAGCTCACCGCCGGGGGCCCGGCAGGCGTCCACGCGCTGGATGCCGTACGCGATGTCGTTCCAGTCGACGAAGCGCTGAGCGAACTCCCGGTCCTCGGACGTCGGTTCGTACGGCTCCAGGGCCCAGCGCCGCTCCGGGTCGGGCGCGTACAGGGCGTACTGGAGGGTGTCGTCGACGAAGTAGAACGACACCTCGTAGCGGAAGTCGATGCGCGGCTGGACGAGGATGTCGCCGAACGGCAGCCCGGCGAGCCTCTCGCGCGGCACGAATTCCAGGCCGATGGAGTCCGCGCCCTGCTTCGGCTTCACCGCGTAGGAGTCGGCCTCGGGCAGCAGGTCCAGGTCCGGTGCGCTGTCGACGGTGGGGATGACCGGGAACCCGGCGGCGGTCAGCTCCAGCAGGTACCCCTTGCCGGCCATGTCCCCCTTGCCCGACAGCTGGTTGTAGACCCGGACACCGTCCGCGAGGGCCCGCTCCCGGAACGCGTCGTACGCGGCCTGGTAGTGCAGGACCGGCCCGCTGTTGCGTACGACCACGGCGTCGAAGCCGGACATCAGCGCGGCCGCGTCCAGCGGGTGACACACGGCGATGTCGAACTCCTCGCGCAGCGACGAGGTCAAGGTGATGTCCTCGTCGCAGTACCGCCGCTCCTTGGCCGGATAGGCCAGGTCGCTGACGTACAGGATGCGGGGGCGCGCGGACGGCACGGGTGACTCCTCGTAGGCGCTCGGACGGTTCACCCCGCGGGAGAGCACTGCGCCCGCGGACCACATGGAACGTAGTGTCCCTCCCGAGCGATTCCGGCGGTCCGGCACCCCTCGGGTGCCGCGGGCACCCGAGAACGACGGACGGCGCGACGCCATCCGGCGCTGCGGCGAGCCGGCCGGGCTGCCCGGGTCAGCCGGTGCGGTGCTTCTCCGCGAAGCGCAGGAGGTTGCCCGCCGGGTCGCGGAAGGCGCAGTCCCGCAGGCCGTAGGGCTGGTCCACGGGTTCCTGGATGACCTCGGCGCCCGAGGAGCGGACGCGCTCGAAGAGCTCGTCGCAGTCGGTGGTCGAGAAGATCACACCGCGCAGCATCCCCTTGGCCAGCAGCTCGGCCATGGCCTGCTTGTCCGCGGGAGAGGCGTCCGGGTCCGCGGCCGGGGGCTCCAGGACGATCTCCACGTCCGGCTGGAGCGGCGAGCCGACCGTGACCCACCGCATGCCCTCGAACCCGACGTCACCCCGGACCTCCAGGCCCAGCACGTCACGGTAGAAGGCGAGCGCCTTGTCGTGGTCGTCGACGGAGATGAAGCACTGGGAGAGTTTCAGATCCATGCGACCAACCTAGTGCCGCGACAGGCAACAGGCCTTGTCCGACGGCTCATGCCCGGGACTCGCATGCCCGGGACCCAGGGGGCGGGCGACCCCGCTCTTCCGTGGCCCGAGCCGCCCGGACAGGCCCTAGAGGCGCGTGCCCGGTTCCGCTTCGGGGTTGCGGTGGCGGGCCGGGCGGGTCATGCGGCGCGCCACGCAGGACGGAATGGGGGCGCCGTGGTCGTGCGGCCGGGCGCGGTACGCGCTCGGGGTCTCGCCCACCAGCTCCGTGAACCGCGAGCTGAACGATCCGAGCGACGTACAGCCGACCGCGAAGCACACCTCGGTCACCGTCATGTCGCCTCGCCGCAGCAGAGCCTTGGCCCGCTCTATCCGGCGGGTCATCAGATAGGTGTACGGCGTCTCGCCGAAGGCCTCCCGGAAACTGCGCTGGAAGTGCCCGGGCGACATCAGCGCGGTGCGCGCGAGCGTGGCCATGTCCAACGGCTCCGCGTAGTCGCGGTTCATCCGGTCGCGGGCCTGGCGCAACCGGACCAGGTCTTCGAGGAGTCTGGGATTGCCCACATCACCAGAATGGCACGCGCCACCGACAACAGGGCCCGGAACGCCCCGGACCCACGATCGACAGCGCGCCGTCCTCCGGGGGATCACTGACCCGGAGGACGGCGGCGGTCCTTCGTACGCGGGGGTGTCCCTGCCGTCAGGCGGCGAGGACCTTGGCCTTGGCCGTCTCGAACTCCTCGGCCGTGATGTGGCCGTGGTTCTTGAGATCCGCGAGCTTGGCCAGTTCGTCGGCCTTCCCGGTGCCGGTGGTCCCGGCGGTCTCACGGATGTAGGAGTTCATGTCCTCCTGGTTCTTCTGCATGCGCTTCATCTCGCGCTCACCCATTCCGCGGCCCCGTGCGATCAGGTACACGAAGATGCCCAGGAAGGGCAGGATGACGACGAAGACGCACCAGCCCGACTTGCCCCAGCCGCTCAGCTCGTCGTCGCGGAAGATGTCTCCGATGACCCGGAAGAGCAGCATGAACCAGAGGATCCAGAGGAAGAACCACATCGTGGTCCAGAAGACGTTCAGCAGGGGGTAGTCCGCTGCCAGATTGAGCGAGCCGTTCATGGTCGAACTCCTGTCGGTTGTGCGACATCTCCGCGGGCGTTGCCTTGGTGCGGATCGAGTAGTCGCCGGGCGCCGGGTCGCGATCTCGGGGATTCCGCCCGGGCCCGTCCAGCGGGGGGTCACGGCCGTTCAGCAGGGCCTGGCGGATCGGTGCGCAGAGCGCGGTGGTGTGGCGGACGGTGCGGCGGAGTCCGCCGGCGGACAGATGCTCGAAGGCGGGGGGCGAGCAGGGCCGCCCGAACACACGGGGCACGCCGTGAGGACGTCGTCCGGCGTGATCGGCGGGATCGGTGCGACGTCCGGGACGTCGTCCGGGGGCGGCAGCGGCCGCATGGACGGCGCGGGACGCGGGGCCCTCGCGGGCCACGACGGCGAGAAGGACGGTTCGGGGTCATTCGGGCCTCGGCGGACCGGCCCGGGGCGCGGCACGCCCGGCACGGGCCGGATCTGCCGCTGGATGCAGGCCATGAGCGGTGCCCTCTCTGACGCGAGACGTCTTGCTTCGGCTCCAGAGTGCGGTCACCCCCCGCATCGCCGCCTCACCCCCCGCGGGTGAGCTCTCGGATCCGTTGCCGCGGGCTCCCGGTGACCGGCCGGCCGGGCCCGGGACTCCTCGGCGACCGGCTCATCCTTCGTCCCGGCGCTCCTGCGCGCCCGGCTCATCCTTCGTCCAGGCGCTCCTGCGCGAGGGCGTCCCGCAGCCGGGAGAAGCGGGCGCCGAGCTCCTCGTCCACCCAGGTCAGCCGCGTGGTGAGCAGCGCTTCGCCGCGGTCGCGGCCCGCGCTCCGCAGGTCCTCCAGGAGCGCCCGGAGGCGGATGAGGACCGACGGGGAGTTCCGGGCGGCCGGGATCACATCGTCCAGAGCGGTCCGCAGGAAGTCCTCCCAGCCCGGCAGCGGGACGACCACGCGCAGGACGCCCGAACGGTCGGTGACCTCGCGCGACCGGGCCCGCGCCGGGCGGCGCAGCAGATCCTCCATGGCGTCCAGCGCCTGCACCGCCGTGGCGGGGTCGTTGACCGCCGGGGACAGCGCCCTGAGCGCGATGTCGGCGAGCAGCCGGAACGCGAGTCCGGGGTCCTGGTCGAAGACCCGTTCGGCGCCGGTCTCCAGGCCGCGCAGGACGGCGGAGCCGGGCAGGTCGCCGTCGTACACCTCGGCGACGGTGGTGCCGTGCTGCATGGTGGTGCCGGGGGTCACCCGCAGCACGACGACCGCGTCCGCCGCCCGTGCCGCGCCCGCCAGCAGGTCCACGTCCACGCGTTGCAGCACCGCGGCGGCCTTCGGCCAGCAGACCGCGGACCGGGGCCTGTCCGGCCCGTCCGGCCCGTGCGGCCCGTCCGACCCTCTCGGACCACGGGTAGCTCCCGGACCGCCCGTATCTGCCGAGCCACCTGTATCTCCCGGACCTCCCGAGCCACCTGTATCTCCCGGACCTCCCGAGCCACCCGTATCTCCAGGGCCGCTCGTATACAGGACGTCGATGTTGTGCCGGCCCCGTTCGGTGATGGAGCCGAGCACCGGGGCCAGCTGGATCGCGGCGACGGCCGTCAGCAGGAGGGTGCGCAGCAGCGTCAGCAGCAGGAGCAGCAGGACGCCCGCGCTGATCGGGACGACCACCGAGACCTCGTCGCGGTTGGCGATGGTCAGGGCGGCGGTCGCGCAGAAGACGGTCAGCCCGACGGCGAAGGCGAACGTCCGCCACACGATCGGCGCGTCCCGGAACAGGGTGAGGCGTGGCGTGAACGTCGTGGCCGCCCACTGCACCACCAGGAACAGCACGGAGAAGATGACGGTGGCCGCGCCCAGCACCCCGAAACCGGTCGCGAGCAGCATCTCCGCCACCGGGCGGGACGGCAGCTCGGGTCCCCGGGTGAATTCCGGGACGACGAGGCCGAGGCCCAGTCCGACGGCGATGAACACGAGTTGGAGGAGGCCCGCGCGCAAGCGCCGCCTCCGGCGGAAGGCGGAGTGGCCGGTGCGGACGGAGCCGCCGTGACCGGCGGAGCGGACCACCGTCACTCCCGGGGCGGCGGTGGTACGGCCGCGAGGGCACCCCGGTCGACGGGCGCGCGAGCGTTCATCGGTGACATCCTCCGGGGCGGTGCCGGGGCCGGCGGAGCGCGGGCCCGCCCCTCAAGACTCGCCCTCGGCGCGAGCGCCCGCATCACCCGCCGAAGGTGAGCCACCCACGCCGGGTGCCGCCCGCCGCCCGCTCACCCTTTTCGGGCGCGGTACGGCCCCGGAAGGCGCGGACCGGTGCGCACCGCACGGCCTGACGACGAAAGGCCGGCCGGAAGGAGGACAGGGCACGCCGCGGCGCGGGTGGAGAGCGGACCGCGACGCGTGGGCGGAGAGTGGAGTGTGGTGAGCGGGAGTGTCCTGAGGTGGGCGGATGTCGCCCGCACCGGGGGATGCGCCATCGGTGCCCGGGGGCCGACGATGGCAGGGGATTGCAGCGGACCCCGTGCCCCGGCCCCGAGGGAAGTGCTCGTATGCGCTACGAATTCCGCATCGCCGGCATCGTTTCGGACACGCTCGCCTCGGCCTTTTCCGAACTCGAGAAGGTGCGTACGAAGGAACAGACCCTGTTCTTCGGCACCGTGATCGACGACGCCCATCTGTATGGACTGCTCACCCGGTTCCAGGCACTGGGCCTGAGAGTGATCGAGATGCGCCAGCTGCCCGTATGACGGCAGAACGCACCCGGTCCGCGGGACACCGTGTTCGGC
>NZ_JBHWVI010000130.1:0-24506 GCF_042737005.1 Streptomyces sp. NPDC060027 | reverse complement strand
CGCGGGCGGGGGGCAGGGCGGCGGCCGCCCCCGGTCCGCCCGCCTCCCCCCCCCGCCTGGGGCGGGCCGACTGCCGTGCGGCCGTCCACAGGCGCCCCGGCGCTCATGCGACGCGGGCGAACCGGTGCCGGCGGGGGCGGTGGCTATGGGCCTGCCCCTCCGTGTCATTGTGCGCCGACCGGCGGGCGTCCGTGCGCCGGGCCGCTCGGTGGCCGCGCTGGGCCTCGTTGGCGAGCCGGTAGTTCTGGGCCTCGCGGATGAGTTCCGCGGACCGGATCTGCTGAAGCTCGTACTCGAACATCTCGTACCCCTGGTGAAGAGTCGGTTTCGGCCTCGCTCTGTGCGATGTCTCAACCTTCGTCTCCAAGGGGGGTGCGCCACATCGGGAGAGTTCCGCATCTTGCGCACGCGAAGGGCCTTAGGGCGGCGGTAAGGAACTTACGCCGGCCCTAAGGCCCCTCAGAGTTCTCGGGATTCAGCTGGTGGAGGGCAGTCCGAGGATGAGGTCGGAGTACTTGGCGACGGCGAGGACCAGTCCGACGACGCCGAGCGAGACACCCGCCCAGGCGACCGACTTGATCCAGGCGGCCTGCGGCTTGCCGGGGGCACCGAACGCGGGCCGGACCAGGACGACGACGCCGACGATCAGCGCGGCCAGTGCGAAGAGGCCGCCGATCAGCGCGGTGGTCGCCCAGGCATCGCCGTAGACCTCCTTGACCTGCGTGGCGACGCTCGCGTTCGACGAGGTCTGGAGCTGGCCGACCAGGGTCTCGCGCGCGGCGGCGACGGTGGCGACCCAGCTGCCGGTCAGCGACACCACACCGAGTCCGGCGGACACCACGGCGGCGGCACCCTGGCCGACACCGGCGGCCTGACCGGCCTCGGCGGTGTCGTCGCCGTCCGCGGGGGCCTCGTCGTCCTCGTCCTGCTCCTCGGTCGGCTCCGTGGCATAGGCCTCGGTCTCGGTCCCGTTGTCGGCGGACGTCCCGGTCTTGGTGACGTCCACCGTCTGCTCGTCGCGCTTCGCCTCGGTGCCGGTCTCGGCCCCGGCCTCGTCAACTGTCTTGGTTCCCATGACCCGCACCGTACGGACGCTCTCTGAGAAGTTCCTTAACGGTCCTTGTGAGCGGCACGCTCGCGTGCGGCACGCCATTCGGGCGCGAGTACGGACCACACTTCGAGGTCGTGCCGGACGCCGCGGTAGGGGTGCTTCTCCCGGAGCACGCCGTCCTGGCTCATGCCGAGCCGCCGGGCCACGTTCAGGCTCGGGACGTTCCCGGCCGCGGCGACCCACTCCACGCGGTGGATTCCGCGCTGCTCGACGGCCCAGTCGATGAGCACCCGCATCGCGCGCGTGACCAGACCGCGCCCGGAGGCGGCGGGTTCCAGCCAGCAGCCGACCTCGCAGTTGGCTTCCTCCGCGTCGAAGTTCAGGAAGAGCACCCCGCCGACGAGCTTCCCGTCCAGCCACAGTCCGTGCAGGGACCCGGTGTCGGCGGCGCGCATGTCGGCGTACCTCTGGAGGTGTCCCCGCGCGGACGGCACGTCCGTGGACTGGGACCCGAAGGGGATGAACTGCCCGATGAACTCGCGCCCCCGGTCCAGGTGTGCGAGGAACTCCTCGGCGTGCCACGGCTCCAGCGGCCGCAGCTCCGCTCCGTCGTCACCCAGAGATATCGCGTACATCCCTCTACCGCTCCTTCGCCAGTACGTCCGCCACTTCGGCGTTCGCCGCGTCCGCGCCGTCCAGTACGTCCGCCACCTCGGCGTCCGTCGCCTCGGCCAGCCTCTCATGCGCGGCACGGCACTCGGGCGGTTCGATGCTGATGCGGGGCAGCCGGCGGTCGAGCCAGCGGGGCAGCCACCAGTTGGCGCCGCCGAGCAGGTGCATGAGCGCGGGGACCAGGAGCGTCCGCAGGATGAAGGCGTCGAGGGCGACGGCGGCGGCGAGGGCGATGCCGAACATCGCGATGACACGGTCGCCGCTGAGCACGAAGGCGAGGAAGACCGAGATCATGATGACCGCGGCGGAGTTGATCACCCGGCTGGTCTCGGCGAGGCCGACCCGGACCGCACGCCGGTTGTCACCGGTCTCCAGCCACTCCTCGTACATCCGGCTGACCAGGAACACCTGGTAGTCCATCGAGAGCCCGAAGAGCACCGACACCATGATCACGGGCAGGAAGGGCTCGATCGGGCCCGCGCGGCCGAGGCCGAGCAGCTCGCTCCCCCAGCCCCACTGGAAGATCGCGACGACCACTCCGAAGGCGGCGGCCACGGCGGCGATGTTCATCACCGCGGCCTTGAGGGGGATGCCGATCGAACGGAACGCGAGCAGCAGCAGGACACAGCCGAGGCTGATCACGACGCCGACGAAGAGCGGGAGCTTGCCGACGATGACGTCCGCGAAGTCGTCGTAGCTCGCCGTCACCCCGCCGACCTGCACATCGAGGGCGGTGCCCGACTCGGCGCGCGGCAGGACGTCGGTGCGCAGCCGGTCGACGAGGTCGCTGGTCTTCTGGGACTGCGGCGCGGAGGTCGGGACGACGGTGAGGAAGGCGGTGTCACCGGCGGAGTTGTACGTCACCGGGGCCGCCGAGGCGACGCCCTCGGTGGCCCGTAGCGTGGCGTCCAGGTTGTCCAGGGCGAGCCGGTCCTCGGCGCCGCCGACCTTGGTGACGAGGGTCAGGGGCCCGTTCACACCGGGTCCGAAGCCCTCCCCGATGAGGTCGTAGGCCTGCCGCGTGGTCGTCGCCTTCGGGTCGTTGCCCTGGTCGGAGGTGCCCAGGTGGAGCGAGAACGTGGGCAGGGCGAGCAGGGCCATCACGACGACGGCCACGGCACCGAGCAGCTTGGGGTGGCGTTCCACGAACGCGGACCAGCGGGCGGCGAACCCGGTGGCCATTTCCGGCGCGGGTCCGTGCTCCTCCAGTCGCCGCCGCTCCCGGCGGCTCAGTGCGCGGGGACCGATGAAGGAGAGCAGCGCGGGCAGCAGGGTCACGGAGGCCGCGACGGTGAGGACGACGGTCAGGGAGGCCGCGATCGCGACGCCGTTGAGGAAGTCGAGCCGCAGGATGAGCATGCCGAGCAGAGCGATGCAGACCGTGGCGCCGGCGAAGACGACCGCCCGTCCGGTGGTGGCGACGGCGTTCTGCGCCGCCTCGGCCACCGGGAGTCCGCGTTTGAGGCCACGCCGATGCCGGGTCACGATGAACAGCGCGTAGTCGATGCCGACGCCGAGCCCGACCAGCATGCCGAGCATGGGGGCGAAGTCGGCGACGGTCATGGCGTGGCCGAGGAGCACGACTCCGGCGTACGCCGTGCCCACGCCGATCAGGGCGGTGGCGATGGGCAGCATGGAGGCGGCGAGGGAGCCGAACGCCAGGAAGAGGACCACGGCGGCGACGGCCACGCCGACGATCTCGGCGACATGTCCGCCGGACGATTTGGTGAGGGCGATGGCGGTGCCGCCCAGCTCCACGTCGAGTCCCTTGGCCTCGGCGGCCTTCGCCGTGTCGACGACGGCCTGGACCTCGCCCTTGTCGAGGTTCTCGGCCCGGTCGGCGAAGGTGACGGTCGCGTACGCCGTCCGGCCGTCCGCGCTGATCCCCTCCGATCCCTGGCGCTGGTACGGGCTGTCGACGGAGGCCACTCCGGGGAGCTTCTCGATCTTGTCCAGGGCCCGGGTCATCGACTGCTCGACGTCCGCGGAGCGCACTGTGCCGGGGCTGGTGTGCCAGACAACGGTGTCGCTGTCGCCGCCGAGGCCGGGGAAACCGTCCGCCAGGAGCTGGGTGGCGCGGCCCGATTCGGTGCCGGGGGCCTCGTAGTCGTTCGAGTACGCGGAGCCCGTCACGACGGCGGCGGCGCTCACACCGCCGAAGGCCGCGAGCCAGAGCAGAACGGCGACGAGGCGGTGCTGAACACACCAGCGTGCGAGGGCTGCCACGGACGAGCTCCCTGGGGGATTTGTGGATCTTTATCGGGAACTGCCCGCAAAGAACGCATGACTAATGCGTCATCACTCTTACAGCCGGAAATGATCCTTTGTCGCATTCGTGGGCTTACTCACAGGACTGCGACTCACCTCACAGAGCAGTCCCGTGGGCTCTGTCGCCCCGCCCGTCATCGCTCAGTCGAACTGGTCACCCACAGCCATGACCATCACACCCGCGATCATCAGCCACAGGGCGCGCCGGGTGCGGCCCCGGGCCCCCAGTACCGACGCGACGGCGCACACGGCGGCCCCGGAGGCATAGGAGACGGGTATGAGGGCGGTCCCGGATCCGGTGGAGCGCAGCGCCGACACCGCGAGCCCCGCGACGGTCAGCAGCGCTCCCGTCCCGACCGCCGTCCAGCGGGCCCGCCGGACCTCCTGGTCCTGGCCCTGGCCCTGGCCCTCGTCCTGGTCCATGCCCTGGACATGCTCATGGCCCTGGTGCTGGTGGTCGCGCGTGTCGGAGTCAGTGGTTCCACTCATGGCGCGGGAGCGTAGCGCGTGCGCCTGAGAGCGCCGACACAGACCCCAGGGGGTGCATCGGTTGCGATGCACCCCCTGGGATGTGGGAGAACCCGGACCTCAGCCTTCGCCGACGCCCAGCTTCTCCAGGATGAGCTCCTTGACGCGAGCCGCGTCGGCCTGGCCGCGGGTGGCTTTCATGACCGCGCCGACGAGCGCGCCGACGGCCTGGAGCTTGCCGCCGCGAATCTTGTCGGCGATGCCCGGGTTCCCGGCGATGGCCTCGTCGACGGCGGCGGTCAGCGCACCCTCGTCCGAGACGACCTTCAGGCCGCGCTTGTCGACGACCTCGTCCGGGGTGCCCTCGCCGGCGAGGACGCCTTCGATGACCTGACGGGCGAGCTTGTCGTTCAGATCGCCGGCGGTGACCAGCTCGGCCACCCGGGCGACCTGCGCCGGAGTGATCGGCAGGTCCTCCAGGGCCTTGCCCGACTCGTTGGCGCTGCGCGCCAGCTCGCCCATCCACCACTTGCGGGCGGAGGCGGAGTCGGCACCGGCCTCGATCGTCGCGACGATCGAGTCGATGGCACCGGCGTTGAGGATCGACTGCATGTCGTGGGCGTTCACGCCCCACTCCTCGCGCAGCCGGTTGCGGCGGGCCAGCGGCTGCTCGGGCAGTCCGGCGCGCAGCTCCTCGACCCAGTCACGGGACGGGGCGACGGGGACGAGGTCGGGCTCCGGGAAGTACCGGTAGTCTTCGGCCTCCTCCTTCACGCGGCCCGAGGTCGTGGACCCGGTGTCCTCGTGGAAGTGGCGGGTCTCCTGGATGATCGTGCCGCCGGAGTTCAGCACCGCGGCGTGGCGCTGGATCTCGAAGCGGGCGGCCCGCTCGACGGAACGCAGGGAGTTGACGTTCTTCGTCTCGGAGCGCGTGCCGAACTTCTCACGCCCGTGCGGGCGCAGCGACAGGTTCACGTCGCAGCGCATCTGACCCTGCTCCATACGGGCTTCGGAGACACCGAGCGCCTTGATGAGCTCGCGCAGCTCGGCGACGTACGCCTTGGCGACCTCGGGGGCCCGCTCGCCCGCGCCCTCGATCGGCTTGGTGACGATCTCGATGAGGGGGATGCCCGCGCGGTTGTAGTCGAGCAGGGAGTGCGAGGCGCCGTGGATGCGGCCGGTGGCACCGCCGACGTGCAGCGACTTGCCGGTGTCCTCCTCCATGTGGGCGCGCTCGATCTCCACGCGGAAGACCTCGCCGTCCTCCAGCTGGACGTCCAGATAGCCGTTGAAGGCGATCGGCTCGTCGTACTGGGAGGTCTGGAAGTTCTTCGGCATGTCCGGATAGAAGTAGTTCTTCCGGGCGAACCGGCACCACTCGGCGATCTCGCAGTGCAGCGCGAGGCCGATCTTGATGGCGGACTCGACCCCGGTCGCGTTGACGACCGGGAGGGCGCCGGGCATGCCGAGGCAGGTCGGGCAGGTCTGCGAGTTGGGTTCGGCGCCCAGCTCGGTCGAACAGCCGCAGAACATCTTCGTCTTGGTGCCGAGTTCGACATGGACTTCGAGGCCCATGACGGGGTCGTAGGAAGCGAGTGCGTCCTCGTACGACACCAGGTCGATCGTGGTGGTCACGGTGAAAACTTCCCTCTCAGCCCAGCAGGACGTCGTCGTCGCCCAGGCGCTTGAGCTCCCGGTAGAGGATGGCGAGGCCGGTGACGATGGCGGCGGCGGACAGGGCCGCGTCGATGAGGCGCAGCGTGTCGTTCTCGTTGCGGGCCTTCTTGACCTGCTTCGCGACACCGAGCGCGCCGAGCGCCGTACCGGCCATGGACAGATACGTGCCGGACTTGGACTTCTTGAATCCCTTGGCCTTGGACATTGCCTTGCTCACAGCGACGGAGCCTCCTCAAGCAGCGGGTGCCCCCACTTTTCCACGAAGGCGGCCTCGACGGCGGCGCCGACCTTGTAAAGGCGGTCGTCTTTCAGCGCCGGGGCGATGATCTGCAGACCGACCGGGAGGTTGTCCTCCGGGGCGAGACCGCAGGGCAGCGACATGGCGGAGTTGCCGGCCAGGTTGGTCGGGATGGTGCACAGGTCCGCGAGGTACATCGCCATCGGGTCGTCGGCGCGCTCGCCGATCGGGAAGGCGGTGGTGGGCGTGGTCGGGGAGACGATCACGTCGACCTGCTCGAACGCCTTCTCGAAGTCGCGCGTGATGAGCGTACGGACCTTCTGGGCGCTGCCGTAGTACGCGTCGTAGTAGCCGGAGCTGAGCGCGTAGGTGCCGAGCATGATGCGGCGCTTGACCTCGGGGCCGAAGCCGGCCTCACGGGTGAGGGCGGTGACCTCCTCGGCGGAGTGCGTGCCGTCGTCGCCGACGCGCGCGCCGTAGCGCAGGCCGTCGAAGCGGGCGAGGTTGCTCGAGCACTCGGACGGGGCGATCAGGTAGTACGCGGAGAGCGCCAGGTCGAAGGACGGGCAGTCCAGCTCGACGATCTCGGCACCGAGCTCCTTGAGCACGGCGACGGCCTCGTCGAAGCGCTGCACGACACCGGCCTGGTAGCCCTCGCCGCGGAACTGCTTGACGACACCGACGCGCATCCCCGTGACGCTGCCGTTGCGGGCTGCCTCGACGACCGGCGGGACCGGCGCGTCGATGGAGGTCGAGTCGAGCGGGTCGTGCCCGGCGATGACCTCGTGCAGCAGAGCGGCGTCGAGGACCGTACGGGCGCAGGGGCCGCCCTGGTCGAGGGAGCTGGAGAAGGCGACCATGCCGTAGCGGGAGACCGCGCCGTAGGTCGGCTTGACGCCGACCGTGCCGGTGACGGCCGCCGGCTGGCGGATGGAGCCGCCGGTGTCGGTGCCGATCGCGAGGGGCGCCTGGTAGGAGGCGAGGGCCGCGGAGGAGCCGCCGCCGGAGCCGCCGGGGATGCGGGTGAGGTCCCACGGGTTGCCGGTCGGACCGTACGCGCTGTTCTCGGTGGAGGACCCCATGGCGAACTCGTCCATGTTGGTCTTGCCGAGGATGACGACGTCGGCGGCCTTCAGCCGCTTGGTGAGGGTCGCGTCGTACGGCGGGATCCAGCCTTCGAGGATCTTGGAACCGACCGTGGTCGGGATGCCCTCGGTGGTGAAGATGTCCTTCAGCGCGAGGGGCACACCGGCGAGCGGGCCGAGCTTCTCGCCGGCCGCGCGCTTGGCGTCCACGGCGCGGGCCTGGGCCAGGGCGCCCTCACGGTCGACGTGCAGGAAGGCGTGCACCTTCTCGTCGACGGCCTCGATCCGGGCCAGGTGGGCCTCGGTGACCTCGACGGCGGTCAGCTCGCCCGCCGCGATCTTCTCGGCGATCTCGGCCGCGGTGAGCTTGATGATGTTGACGTTGGTGTCCGTCATGGTGATTAGTCCTCCCCCAGGATCTGCGGCACCTTGAAACGCCGCTGCTCCTGGGCCGGGGCGCCGGAGAGCGCCTGCTCGGGGGTGAGCGACGGACGGACCTCGTCCACGCGCATGACGTTCGTCAGCGGCAGCGGATGAGAGGTCGGCGGTACGTCTTGGTCGGCGACCTCGCTGACGCGGGCGACCGCGCCGATGATGTCGTCGAGCTGGCCGGCGAAGTGGTCGAGCTCTTCGCCCTTCAGCTCCAGACGCGCCAGCCGTGCGAGGTGGGCGACCTCCTCGCGCGTGATGCCAGGCATGCAGCGATCCTCTGGGGTGAGTGTGTGTGGTTTGGCCCAATCCTATGGGGCTCGGGCCGATGCCCGCGCCCGGGTTTGCCGGGGCACGCCCGCGGCCCGGCCTCCGGCCGGTCGTCTCCCACCCGCGCACCACCCGTTCACCGTCCCCCGGCAAGCCGAACTCTCCCGTTCGGCCGTCCCACCATCGGCGGCAACCGGCCCACCAGTTCCCCGGCTTCCGGCCGGTTGTCTCCCACCCGCGCAGCACCCGTGACAGTCTTCCGACAGGCTCGGCCCCTCGTGGTCCCTTCCCGCCGCAGGCGTCGTGCGGTGAGGAGGGGCATGGCCGCAGACGCGGCCTCCCGTGCCCTCCGTCGCGGCGGACGCCGACGGCGAGAGGCCCCGGGGGGCTCACCTGTCCGGAGACAGTCACGGGTGGTGCGTGGGTGGGAGACATCCGGCCGCAGGCCGGACCGGAGCTACTCGGCGGCGGGAAGGGCGGCCCGCGGGCGCTGCCAGCCGCGGGAACCGCGGGCCAGCAGCCACGCCGTGGCCTCGTCGGGCGGCATCGCCGCGGCGACCAGCCAGCCCTGCACGGCGTCGCAGCCCAGGTCACGCAACCGCTCCCACGTCTCGTCGTCCTCGACGCCCTCCGCCACGACGAGAAGACCCAGCGAATGCGCGAGGTCGACGGTGCAGCGCACGATCTCGGCGTCCTCGGTGTCCACGGCGAGCCGTGCGACGAACGAGCGGTCGATCTTCAGCTCGCTGACCGGGAGCCTGCGCAGATGGACCAGGGAGGAGTAGCCGGTGCCGAAGTCGTCCAGCGACATCTTCACGCCGTGCCCGGTGAGAGCGGCCAGGGTGTCGGCGGCACGCTGGGGGTCCTCCAGGAGCACGTGCTCCGTTATCTCCAGTTGGAGCGCTCCCGCGGGGACTCCGTGCCGGGCCAGGCGCGCGGCGACGGATCCGGCGAACCCCGGCGTGTGGACGTCGCGCGGCGACACGTTCACCGCGACCGGCACGAAGAGGCTCTGGGCCCGCCAGCGCGCGACCTGCGCGAGGGCCGTCTCCAGGACGTACTCGGTGAGGTGCGGCATCAGCCCGGACGACTCGGCGATGGCGATGAACTCGTCCGGCGGTACCTTGCCGCGCTCAGGGTGCACCCAGCGGACCAGTGCCTCGAGTCCGGCCACCTGTCCGTCGAAGCGGACCTTGGGCTGGTAGTGCAGTTCGACGTCGCCGGCGTCCAGGGCCCGGCGCAGGTCGCCCAGCAGGCCGAGCCGGTCGGGGGTGTTGGAGTCCCGCTTGGACTCGTACACCTCCACGCCCGTGCGGTCCCGCTTCGCCTGGTACATCGCGACGTCCGCCCGGCGCAGCAGCCCCTCCGCGTCGAGCGCGTGGTCGGGGAAGACGGCGAGCCCGGCGCTGGCCTCCAGGACGAGGGTGAGTCCGTCGAGGTCGAGCGGCGAGCCGAGGGCGGCGACCAGATTGCGGGCGACCCGCGTGGCCGACGTGGTGGAGTCCGCGACCGGCAGTAAGACGGCGAACTCGTCCCCGCCGAGCCGCGCGGCCTCCGCCCCGCGCGGCAGTGCGAGCCGCAGCCTGTCGGCTATCTGGAGGAGCAGCCGGTCGCCGGCGAGGTGCCCCAGCGTGTCGTTCACCGACCGGAAGCGGTCCAGGTCGATCAGCATCAGGGCGGAGCGTGCGCCGATGCGCTCGGCGTCGTCCAGGGCCGTCCAGGTGCGCTCCAGCAGCCACTGACGGTTGGGCAGCCCGGTCAGCGGGTCACGCAGTTGCTCCTCGGCCCGTGCGCGGGCTATCCACAGGGTGGAGTCGAGGGCGATCAGCGGGATCGAGAACAGGGGCAGCAGCATCGGCTGGGCCATCGCGACGACACAGACCAGCGGCGCGATGCCGAGCAGCGCCACGGCGACGAGCCCTTGTCTGACCAGGGCCGTACGGGCGACGGTGGGCAGGCCGCCGCCGCGCGGTGCGTGCAGGTACCAGAGCAGGGCGCGGGTGACGGCGAGATAGGCGCCCGCGACCAGGACCACCTGAGGGGCGGCGTAGAAGGTCCAGGTCTCGGGGTCCCAGGGCGCCTCGACGCTCGGGAACCGCCCGAACGACGCGAGGACCAGGGCTCCGGCGCCGATGCCGAGGATGTCGACCGCGCCGTGCAGTACGCCCTGCCGCCAGCGGTTGCGGCGGGCCATGCCGACCAGGACGACGACGGTCAGGCTGACCATGCCGGCGGGGACCCAGCCGTAGAGCAGCAGGACCGCGAGGGTGAGTGCCGCGCCGGAGCCGGTGCCGCCCCACCAGCGGGCACGGCCGAGGGCGACCAGGTGGCCGACGATGATGCCGGTCAGCAGCGCCAGCGACCAGCCGACGGCGCCGCACGGGAAGAGCGCGTGGTGGCCGCTGAACGCCCGGTAGAAACCGGCGCCGAGGACGAACGCGGCGGCGACCACGACCGCCGACGGCAGTGCGGGCCAGGACATGTGGCGTTCGGAGTCCTGGCCGGGCAGTCCGGTGCCTCGCTCGGCGGTGAGCCGGCCGACGCCGGCGAGGGTGGGAGCGGCGAGCGGTGCGGCACCGAGCCCGCTCGGGGCGGGGCGCTCCGAAGGCCGTCCCGTCCGCAGGCCCGCCAGCCACGCGCCGGTCATCCGGCGCAGGCGCAGCCGTGGTTCGGGGGCGGCGCTCTCGGTCGGTTCCATTCCCGTCCCTCTCACTGCCGGCGGTGCCCACGCCACGCGGTCCGTTGCCGGCGACAACTGCCAACGGTGCCGCGTCGAAAACCCTTCCCCTGGCTCGTGCGGAGCCGGGGATGCGCCAACCGCAGCCGGGCACGGTAAGCGCACACCTCAACAGTAGGCCGCGGAAGGCTTCCACGGGCAGCGGTCGACGACGGTCGCCCGAATGCGACCTGGCCACCCGTATGCAACTGATATGCGCCGAACGGGTGACCTTCAACCGCTATTCCTCGACCGGAAGCGCGACTTCCGTCGCGGCGTCCGGTCCTTGTCCGAGCAGGACGGCGAAGCCCTCCTCGTTGAGGACCGGAACCTTCAACTGCATCGCCTTGTCGTACTTCGAGCCAGGATTGTCACCCACGACGACGAAGGATGTCTTCTTCGAAACAGAACCGGTCACTTTTGCTCCACGGCTCTGGAGTTCCTCCTTCGCGCCGTCCCGCGTGTGGTGTTCGAGCGTTCCCGTGACGACGACGGTCAGCCCTTCGAGCGGGCGGGGCCCCTCGTCCTCGCCGGCGCCCTCGTCCTCCATCCGGACTCCGGCGGCCCTCCACTTGCGGATGATCTCGCGGTGCCAGTCCTCGGCGAACCACTCCTTGAGCGAGGCGGCGATGATCGGCCCGACGCCCGCGGTGGTGGCGAGCTCCTCCTCGGTGGCCTCCTCGATCCGGTCCACGGAGCGGAACTCGCGGGCCAGCGCCTCGGCCGCGACCGGGCCGACGTGCCGGATGGACATTCCGTTGAGGAAGCGCGCCAACGGGCGCTGCTTGGCGGCCTCGATGTTCTCCAGCAGGGAAAGGGTGTTCTTCTTGGGCTCGCCCTTCTGGTTGGCGAAGACCGTGGCGATCTTCTCCTCACCGGTCTTCGGGTCACGCTTGGGCAGACCGCTGTCCTGGTCGAGGATGTAGGCCTTGATGGGCAGCAGCTTCTCCACCGTCAGACCGAACAGGTCGCCCTCGTCGGCCAGTGGCGGGTCGGCCGGCCCCAGGGGGCGGGTGAGCGCGGCCGCCGCCACATCGCCGAAGTGCTCGATGTCCAGGCACTCCCGGCCCGCGAGGTAGGAGACACGCTCTCTCAACTGGGCCGGGCAGGTGCGGGCGTTGGGGCAGCGCAGGTCGATGTCGCCCTCTTTCATGGGCCGCAGCGCCGTGCCGCACTCGGGGCACTCGGCCGGCATCACGAACTCCCGCTCGCTGCCGTCGCGCAGGTCGGCGACCGGGCCGAGGATCTCCGGGATGACGTCACCGGCCTTGCGCAGCACCACCGTGTCCCCGATGAGGACGCCCTTGGCCTTCACCACGTCCTGGTTGTGCAGGGTGGCGAACTCGACCTCGGAGCCGGAGACCGTGACCGGCTCGACCTGCGCGTACGGCGTGACCCGGCCCGTACGGCCCACGCCTACGCGGATGTTGACGAGCTTGGTGTTGACCTCTTCGGGCGCGTACTTCCAGGCGATCGCCCAGCGCGGTGCGCGCGCGGTGGAGCCGAGCCGACCCTGGAGGGGGATCTCGTCGAGCTTGACGACCACCCCGTCGATCTCGTGCTCCACGGCGTGGCGGTTCTCCCCGTAGTACGCGATGAACTCCCGTACGCCGTCGAGGTCGTCGACCACCTTGGCGTACCGCGTGGTCGGCAGGCCCCAGGTGTGCAGCAGGCCGTAGGCCTCGGAGAGACGGCCGAGGCCCTCGAAGCCCTCCAGGGCACCGATGCCGTGGACGACCATGTGGAGCGGCAGTGTCGCCGTGACCTTGGGATCCTTCTGGCGCAGCGAACCGGCGGCGGAGTTACGGGGGTTGGCGTACGGCTTCTCCCCCGCCGCGACGCGCCGTGCGTTGAGGCCCTCGAACGCCTCCATCGGGAAGTAGACCTCGCCGCGGATCTCGACGAGCGCGGGGACGTGATCACCCTTCAGGCGGTGCGGAATCTCAGCGATCGTCATGACATTGGGGGTGATGTCCTCGCCGGTCCGGCCGGTGCCCCGGGTGGCCGCGCGGGTGAGCCTGCCGTCCTCGTACGTCAGGTTCACGGCGAGGCCGTCGACCTTGAGCTCGCACAGGAAGTGGTAGCCGGACGCGCCCACGTCCTTGGCCACACGGGCGGCCCAGGCGGCGAGCCCCGCGTCGTCGAAGACGTTGTCGAGGGAGAGCATGCGCTCGCGGTGCTCGACCTCGTCGAGGTCGGTCTCGTACTCGACGGCGACCTTCTGGGTCGGCGAGTCCGGTGTGCGCAGCTCGGGGTACTCGTCCTCCAGCGCCTCCAGGGAGCGCAGGAGCGTGTCGAACTCCGCGTCGCTGATGACGGGAGCGTCCTTCGCGTAGTACCGGAGGCGGTGCTCCTCGATCTGCTCGGCGAGCTGCGCGTGCCTCTCCCGTGCCTCGGCGGGTACCGATGTGGGCTCTGCGTGCTGTTCGCCGGCCACCGTTGTGTCCTCCCGTTACTCAGGGTTGTCCGCGAGGGATCTCGCCGCCCGGACGCAGTGGGCCAGCGCCCTGCGCGCGAAGTCGGGGGAAGCCCCCGCGAGCCCGCACGACGGAGTGAGCGTGACCGCCTCCGCGAGAAGACCCGGCCGCAGCCCCAGCCTGCGCCACAGCGTCCTGACACCCATGACGCTACCGGCAGGGTCAGACAATGGGACGTCCACGCCGGGGATGACACCGGCGAACAGACGCGTACCCGCTTCGACCGCTTCTCCGACGGCATCGTCGTCACGCTCGGTGAGGAGCGAGAAGTCGAAGGAGATCGCCGCCACGCCCGCCCGGCGCAGCAGGGCGAAGGGGACGTCCGGCGCGCAGGAGTGGACCACGACAGGACCGCCCCCGTGCACCCCGACGACGTCCCGGAGCATCGCCTCGGCGACCTGGCGGTCCACGGCGCGGTGGGTGCGGTAGCCGCTGGCGGTCGGCACCTGGCCGCGGAGCACGGAGACCAGGGAGGGTTCGTCGAGCTGCAGGACGATCTCGGCCCCGGGAATCCGGCGGCGTACGTCTTCGAGGTGGAGGCGCAGTCCCTCGGCGAGTGATCCCGCGAGGTCGCGGCAGGCGCCCGGGTCGGAGAGGGCGGACTCGCCGTTCCTCAGCTCCAGTGCGGCGGCCAGGGTCCAGGGACCGACCGCCTGCACCTTCAACGGGCCCTCGTACCCCTGGGTGAACTCCTCCAGGGCGTCGAGGTCCTCGCCCAGCCACGACCTGGCCCGCTTGGTGTCCCTGCCCGGCCGGTCCCCGAACCGCCAGCCGCTGGGCTCCACGCGCGCGTACAGCTCGACGAGCATCCCCGCGGTCCGGCCGATCATGTCCGCCCCGGGCCCCCGCGCGGGCAGTTCGGCGAGGAACGGGAAGTCGTCGAGGGAGCCGGTGACGGTCTTCGCGGCCTCCCGCGCGTCACCGCCCGGCATGGACCCGACCCCGGTGGCGGAACCGAACCTGAACTCGCTGTTTTCGCTCACCCCGGAAGCGTACGTAATCCCCGGGGGAGGTCAGGCGCCCGGCATCCCCGGGGCGGTCAGCCGCCCGGCCGCACCGTCAGATCGTTGACCTCGGCGTCCCGGGGCAGGTCGAGCGCCATCAGGATGGTCGTCGCCACCGACTCGGGGTCGATCCACTTCGCCGCGTCGTAATCCTTGCCCTCCTGCTGGTGGACCTTGGCCTGCATGGGGCTGGCGGTGCGGCCGGGGTAGACGGAGGTCACCCGGACCCCGTTCCCGTGCTCCTCGTGCCGCAGGGAGTCGGCGAGGGCCTTCAGGCCGTGCTTGGAGGCGGCGTAGGCGGACCAGTCGGCGTGGGCGTTCAGGCCGGCGCCCGAGTTCACGAAGATCACGTGTCCCTGGGCCACGCGGAGCTGGGGCAGGAAGTGGCGGGTCAGCTCGGCGGGGGCGATCAGGTTGACGCTGAGCTGGTGGCGCCAGGACTTCGGGGTCAGCTCGCCGACCGGGCCGAGGTCGACCACGCCCGCGATGTGCAGCAGGGAGTCGACGCGGCCGGGGAGCGACTGGTGCGAGAACGCCCAGGAGAGCTTGTCGGGGTCCGCCAGGTCGCCGACCAGGGTCTTGGCCCCGGGGAACGCGGCGGCCAGTTCCTTGGCGCGGCCCGCGTCGCGCGCGTGGAGCACGAGTTCGTCCCCGCGCGCGTGCAGACGGCGGGCGACGGCCGCGCCGATGCCGGAACCGGCCCCGGTGATCACATGTGTAGGCATGGACGCCATGCTCGCATCACCGGATGCCGACCCCGAACCGGGTGCGACGCCTCACCGGGTGCCGAAGCTCTCCTCCAGGTAGGCCAGTGCTCCCACCGGCTCCTCGGCGAAGAACACCAGGTCGGTGAGCGGTCGCGGCAGGAAGCCCTCGGCGTCCATACGGCGGAACTGCTCCTTGAGGCCGTCGTAGAAGCCCGCCGTGTTGAGCAGGACCACGGGCTTCTCGGTCTTCCCGTGCTTCTTCAGTTCCAGGATCTCGGTCGCCTCGTCGAGGGTCCCGGTGCCGCCGACCATCACGACCACCGCGTCGGCCTTCGCCAGAAGCAGTGCCTTGCGCTCGGCCAGGTCGCGGGCAACCACCATCTCGTCGGCGCCCGTGCGGGCCTTGGCGGCCAGGAAGTCCACCGAGACACCCACCAGGCGCCCGCCCGCCTCCTGCACGCCGTCGGCGACCACCTTCATCAGCCCGACGTCGGAGCCTCCCCACACCAGGGTGTGGCCGCCCTTGCCGAGGAGTTCGGCGAACTCCCGCGCGGGGCGCGTGTAGCGGTCGTCGAGGTCGGCGGCGGAGAGGAAGACACAGATGTTCATGCATTCACCGTACGCGGGAACGATTCGGGGCCCGCGAGCGCTTTTCCGGTATGGCTGAAGGACACACGATCACCATCGAGCAGGGCACCCAGCACGTCCGCGTCGTGCACGGCGGCCAGGTCCTGGCGGAGAGCGACCGCCCCCTGGTGCTGCGCGAGACCGGCTGTCCGGTGCGCTACTACCTCCCGCCCGCGGACGTCCGGCTGGATCTGCTGACGCCCTCCGACACCCACACGTTCTGCCCCTTCAAGGGCACCGCGTCCTACTGGTCGCGCCCCGACGCGGCCGATCTCGTCTGGGCCTACCCCGACCCCAAGCCCGATGTCGCCGGGATCAAGGACCACCTCTGCTTCTACGAAGTGGACGTGTCCTGAGTTCGGGGCGCGCGCGGGCGTGGTGACGCGATGAGTTCCCGGTCGCCCGGCAGTCTCTACAGGCATGGACAAGAAGACCATCTCGCGCGACGGGACCCCCATCGCGTACGAACGCTACGGTGACGGCCCGACGGTCGTCCTGGTCGGCGGCGCCATGTGCACGGGTGCCACGCTGGCGCCCCTCGCCCAGGCCCTCTCGGACCGCTTCGGCGCCGTCACCTACGACCGGCGGGGCCGCGGCGCCAGCGGCGACACCGCACCCTTCGCGGTCGACCGCGAGGTCGAGGACATCGCGGCACTGATCGACGCCTTCGGGGGCGGCGCGGCGCTCTACGGCATCTCGTCGGGCGGCGCGCTGGCCCTGGAGGCGACGGCGAGCGGGCTGCCCGTCCGCGAAGTCGCGGTCTACGAGACGCCGTTCGCCGTCGACGAGGTGGCCGCCAAGGGCCGTGCGGAGTACACCGAGCGGCTGACCGAGCTGCTCGCCCAGGACCGGCGGGGCGACGCCGTCGAACTCTTCATGACCCTCGTCGGCACACCCCCGGAGATGATCGCCGGGGTGCGCATGTCCCACGCCTGGGCCGGCATGGAGGCCATCGCGCCGACCCTGGCGTACGACAACGCCGCGATGGGCGACAGCGGGGTGCCCCGCGAGCGGCTGGCCGCCGTCACCGTCCCGGTGCTGTCGATCGCGGGCGACGGGAGCCCCGAGTGGATGCGCGCGGCGGCGCGGACCGTCGCGGAGGCGGCACCGGACGGCTCGTACCGCACGCTGGCCGGGCAGACCCACATGGTGGACCCGCAGGTGCTCGCCCCGGTGCTGGCCGAGTTCTTCGGGACGAAGGGCTAGGGGACGCCGTTCGGATCACCCGGGTCCGCGGTGATCCGGACGACAGCCCTTGGCCACCGGAACCGGTATGGAGGCCATCGCGCCGACCCTGGCGTACGACAACCTCGCCCTGGTCCGACGTATTGGCCGCCGGACCGGGTCCTAGACGTCCGCCGTCGCGCGCGTGGTCGCCGCGATCGTCGCCGAACCGACCACGCGGGTGCCCTCGTACAGCACGATCGCCTGGCCCGGGGCCACGCCGCGGACCGGCTCGGTGAAGCGGACCTCCAGGGAGCCGTCGACCAGTTCGGCGCGCACCTCGGTCTCGCCGCCGTGGGCGCGGAGCTGAGCGGTGTAGGTGCCGGGACCGGTCGGGGCCGCGCCGCACCAGCGGGGCTTGACCGCGGTCAGGGCGGTCACGTCCAGGGAGGCGGCCGGGCCGACCGTCACCGTGTTGTTCACCGGCGAGATGTCGAGGACGTAGCGCGGCTTGCCGTCGGCGGCCGGGGTGCCGATGCGCAGCCCCTTGCGCTGGCCGATCGTGAAGCCGAACGCACCCTCGTGGGAGCCGATGACCGCTCCGGCCTCGTCGACGATGTCGCCCTCCGCCTTGCCCAGGCGGTTCGCCAGGAAGCCCTGGGTGTCGCCGTCGGCGATGAAGCAGATGTCGTGCGAGTCCGGCTTCTTGGCGACGGCCAGGCCGCGGCGCTCGGCCTCGGCGCGGATCTCGCCCTTGGTGGTGACCGTGTCGCCGAGCGGGAACACCGCGTGGGCGAGCTGGCGGTCGTCCAGGACCCCGAGGACGTACGACTGGTCCTTGGCCATGTCGGAGGCGCGGTGCAGCTCGCGCGTGCCGTCCTCGCGGACGATCACCTGCGCGTAGTGGCCGGTGCAGACCGCGTCGAAGCCGAGCGCGAGCGCCTTGTCGAGCAGGGCGGCGAACTTGATCTTCTCGTTGCAGCGCAGGCACGGGTTCGGGGTGCGGCCCGCCTCGTACTCGGCGATGAAGTCCTCGACCACGTCCTCGCGGAAGCGCTCGGCGAGGTCCCAGACGTAGAAGGGGATGCCGATGACGTCGGCCGCGCGGCGGGCGTCGCGCGAGTCCTCGATGGTGCAACAGCCACGCGCGCCGGTCCGGAACGATTGCGGGTTCGCCGAGAGGGCGAGGTGCACGCCCGTCACGTCGTGCCCGGCCTCGACGGCGCGGGCGGCGGCTACGGCGGAGTCCACTCCGCCCGACATGGCGGCGAGGACGCGGAGGGGGCGCTGCGAGGTGTCAGTCATAACCCCTCCAGAGTACGGGGCCGCGGGAACCGGAGCCCGCGAGTATCCGTTGAAGATCGCATGGGGGAGAAAAAGGGGAAGCCACAGGGCCGTGGGTCCGGGGCGGGAGCCAAGGACGCGGACCGGCCGGTCGGGCGCCGGGTGCTGCTCATCGGCGGTGCGGCGGCCGCCGTGAGCGCTGCCGGGCTCGCCCGGGAGAAGCTGTCGCACGTGTGGTGGCGGCTGCCGGGTGTGGAGAAGTCGCGGGTCGCGGGGGCGGTGGACTTCCGGGGCGCGCGGTGGGTGGCGGCGTCGGCGGCGAACTGGCGGCGGGCCGACCGTCCCGACGACTACTCGATAGACCGGGTGGTCATCCATGTCACCCAGGGCAGCTTCGCGAGCGCGGTGAAGGTCTTCCAGGACCCGGGGCACGGAGCGGCCGCGCACTACATCGTCCGCAAGGACGGTCATGTCACGCAGATGATCCGCGAGCTCGACGTGGCGTTCCACGCGGGGAACCGCGAGTACAACGAGCGCAGTGTCGGCATCGAGCACGAGGGCTTCGTCGATCGGGCCTCGTCGTTCACGGACGCGATGTACGCGGCCTCGGCACGGCTGACGGCCGGGATATGCGGGCGGTACGACATCCCTGTCGACCGCGATCACATCATCGGGCACGTGGAAGTACCGGGCACGGACCACACGGATCCCGGACGGCTCTGGGACTGGGACCGGTATCTGCGGCTCGTCCGACGGGCCCGGACGGCGTCCGCCTGACGAAGGCCCGAGGGTCTCGGGGACTGAGGCCCCGGCCCTAGGGGACGGCTGCGGGGGGGGTCTGAGGGACGCGGACTCCAGGCCCGCGGCACCACGGGGGTCAGGTGAGGCCCGTCCGCGGGTGTCATCGGCAAGGGTCAGGTGAGGCCCGTCCGCGGGTGTCATCGGCAAGGGTCAGGTGACCCGTCCGCGGGTGTCATCGGCAAGGGTCAGGTGAGGCCCGTCCGCGGGTGTCATCGGCAAGGGTCAGGTGAGGCCCGTCCGCGGGTGTCAGCTATGGCCCGTCAGTGGTGTCATCGGCGGGGGTCAGGTGAGCCCCGCCGTGCGCGCCCGTTCCACCGCCGGGCCGATCACGCGCGTCACCGCCGCGACGTCAGCCTCCGTCGAGGTGTGGCCGAGCGAGAAGCGCAGGGTGCCCCGGGCGAGGTCCGGGTCGGTGCCGGTGGCGAGCAGGACATGGCTCGGCTGGGCCACGCCCGCCGTGCACGCCGAGCCGGTGGAGCACTCGATGCCCTGAGCGTCGAGCAGCAGGAGCAGCGAGTCGCCCTCACAGCCCGGGAACGTGAAGTGCGCGTTGGCGGGCAGCCGGCCGCCCGGTGCCGGGTCGCCGCCGAGGATCACGTCGGGCACGGCCTTGCGGACGGCGTCGACCAGGACGTCGCGCAGGGCGCCGATCTCGCGGGCGAACCACTCACGCTGCTCGGCGGCCAGCCGCCCGGCGACCGCGAAGGAGGCGATCGCGGGCACGTCGAGCGTGCCGGAGCGGACATGGCGCTCCTGGCCGCCGCCGTGGAGCACGGGTACGGGGCTGTACTCGCGGCCGAGAAGCAGCGCGCCGATCCCGTAGGGACCGCCGATCTTGTGGCCGGACACCGTCATCGCGGCGAGGCCCGAGGCGGCGAAGTCGACGGGGATCTGACCGAAGGCCTGGACGGCGTCGGCGTGCAGCGGGATGCCGAACTCGGCCGCGACATCGGCCAGTTCACGGACCGGCATGATGGTGCCGATCTCGTTGTTGGCCCACATGACGGTGGCGAGGGCGACGTCGTCGGGGTTGCGGGCGATGGCCTCGCGCAGGGCGTCGGGGTGGACGCGGCCGTACGCGTCGACGGGCAGGTACTCGACCGTGGCGCCCTCGTGCTCGCCGAGCCAGTGGACCGCGTCGAGGACGGCGTGGTGCTCGACGGGGCTCGCGAGGACACGAGTACGGCCCGGGTCGGCGTCCCTGCGGGACCAGTACAGGCCCTTCACCGCGAGGTTGTCGGCCTCGGTGCCGCCGGAGGTGAAGACCACCTCGCTGGGACGGGCGCCGAGGGCGTCCGCCAGGGTCTCGCGGGCTTCCTCGACCGTCCGCCGGGCAGAGCGGCCGGCGGCGTGGAGGGAGGAGGCGTTGCCCGTGACGCTCAGTCGGGCGGTCAGAGCCTCTACCGCCTCGGGGAGCATCGGGGTGGTCGCGGCGTGGTCGAGGTAAGCCATGGTGGGCCCGATTCTACGGGCCCGCTCTCCCCCTGCCTCGGCCCCCACCGGCGGACGTCCCGCCCCGGCTCGCGAGCGGGGCCGCGGCGCGCCTCCCGGCTCCGCGCGGGCCCTCGATCAGCGCACGGGGCGCACAGGTCGCGGGGCGCACGGGTCACGCGGGTCGCACGCGGCCTACGCGGCACATCCGGCTCCACCGCGCAGGCGACCGCGTCGGCACCCGCGTCGGCGCCCGGTCGTCGGCTCAGGCCTCAGAAGCTCCAGGACACCGTGCTGTCGAACTGCATGAAGGCGACCAGGACGACCAGGTCGGCGACGCCCAGGCCGAGGCCGAGGAAGGCGCGGCCACGGCGGGCCGTGCCGCGCCACAGGGCGACGGAGGCGAGAACGATGGCGATGGGGCCGAGGAAGACGTTCAGCACCAGGAGGCCGAGGAGGCCGAGGATGAAGGCGGCCACGGCCATGCCGTCCGCGTCCCGGACGGCGGTCCGGCGCGTGGCGCGGGCGGCCTCGGCGGGGCGGGCGGTTTCCGTGGTGTGGGCGGGTCGAGCGGTGCGAGTCGTGCCGGTGGTGCGCGTGGTGAGTTCCATGACGTGAGTCAGCTCCCAACGGTCAGTCGGTGAAGGTGTGGGACCAACGGCCGGTCGGCAATGCTGCGGGACCAACGGTCAGTTGACGGAGGGGTGGCGTCGGCGGGTGTTGCGCTCACGCAGCGCGAAGACGACCAGCCAGACGCCGATGACGGCCGCCGCGACGAGGGTCACGGGCAGCGGCGCGTGCGCCACGGAGCCCATGACGACGCCGAGCAGCAGGAGTGCGGCGACGAGGAACAACATGAGGTGCCTCTCGAAGAAGTCTCGTGGTCCGGTCCCGGACCGTCCGGTGCCTCGACGGTGAGGCACGGATGTTTCCGGGACTTGACGACTCAGTGAACGGTTGTAGTAACAGTTGTTCACTGACTTCCGAGTCTAGCGCGTCCGACGGCTTTAAAATTCCAGAGAACAGTTGTTAACTGCATGGCATGAGTCACACTCTCGGCATCCGCCAGGCGCAGAAGCAGAAGACCCGACAGGCGCTGCTGGACGCCGCGTTGGCGCTTCTGGAGGACCAGAGCCTGAGCAGCCTGGGTCTGCGCGAGGTCACCCGTGCCGTCGGAGTCGCCCCGACCGCCTTCTACCGGCACTTCCGCTCGACGGCGGATCTCGGCGTGGCCCTGGTCGAGGAGGCGCTCGGCAGCCTGCACCCGATGATCGAGGACACGGTGTCCGCGGCCGGCGACAGCGACGAACGCATCGCCCGCGCCGTGGAACTGATCGCCCATCACGTCGGGACACACCCGGCGCACGTCCGCTTCATCGCGCGCGAGCGGCACGGCGGGGTCCAGCCGGTGCGGGACGCGATCCGCGAGCAACTGGCCCGGTTCGCCGAGGAAGTGAAGGACGCGCTGGCCGAGCACCCCGAGTCGCTGGGGTGGAACGACGACGATCTGCTGATGCTCGCGGGTCTGTACGTCGACCACATGCTGATGGCGGCCTCGGCGTTCCTGGAGGCGCTGGACGGCTCCGAGGCGGAGCGCGAGCGGGTGGCCCGGGTGGCGAGCCGTCAGATGCGGCTGATCAGCATCGGACGCCGTCACTGGCTCGGCTGACCGCGACGGCCGTCCGGGGCGGGGCCGCGCCGAACCGAGCCACACCACCCCGCCCCCCCCCCCCCGCCCCACCACCCCGGCGACCGCCGCCCGAAGTCCGGTCCCCTAAGTCCGATCCCTGAGGGCCGGTCCCCGAAGTCCGGTCCCCCGAAGGTCGGCCTCCCGAAACCCGGTCTCCCGACGCGTCAGCCCTGCGCGGGCGCCTGTTCCTGTCCCTGCCCCTGTCCCATCTGGCCGCCGCCGGGACCGCCGCAGCCGCCCTGGCCGCCGCCCGTGCCGCCGCCGGGAGCGCCGCTCGGCATGCCCGAGGGGTTGCCGGAGGGCGCCTTCCCGGTGGGCATGCCGGACGGGGCGCCGGAGCGCGAGGGCATGCCCGAGGGCGCGCCGCTCGGGCGTCCGGAGGCACCGCTCGGCATCCCGGAGGGACGCGTGCAGTTCTGGCCGTCGGAGGTCTTGCTGTTCGAGGACGACGAGTCACCTGAGCCGCAGGCCGCCAGCAGGGGCGTGAGCGCGAGCAGGGCGATGACGGGGACGAGTCGTGCACGACGGTTCATGGGGCAACTCCCGGTCAGGTCACGTGGGCCGGCTGAGGACAGCCGGACGAGCGGGGGCCAGAGCACCAGATCCACGTAGGGCCGCGCTGTGCCGCGGCTGTGCTTCGCTGTGCGGCGCCCTTCCCCGCGCCGGGCTCAACCCCCCTCGTACACCGCGCTGATGGCCGCCGCCGTCGCCGCCAGTTCCTGCCGCACCTCGGCGGGCGCGAGGACCTCCACCGCGTCTCCGAAGGCCAGCAGCGTGCGGGCCTCACGGACCGAGCCGTGGGAGAGGCGCACGGTCACCCATTCGCTCGCGCCGTCGTCCTCGGGCAGCTCCACGAGGGTGGCCGCGTTGAGGCGCGCGAACATGTCGAGGCGGGAACGCCGTACCCGAACCGTGACGTCGAGAGCCCCCGGCCGCTCCTCGACCTGACGGCGCAACACCTCCCAGGCGTCGGCGAGTTCGACGCCCGGCCGGCGCCGCACCGGCTCCGGCAGGAGGGTGGCCGCGCGGACCCGGTCGGCGCGGAACAGGTGTGGACTGCCGCGCCGGTCGGCGACCAGGTACCAGACACCGGCCTTGGAGACGAGCCCGTACGGGTCGACGGTGTACGTGCGCGGTTCGGTCTCCCCGCCGTGCCGGTAGCGCAGCCGCAGCCGGCGGTCGGTGAAGACCGCGTCCTGCAACACGTCGAGGTCGACGGCTCGTCGGGGCCCGCCCTTCCACCGGGTGGCATCGACGAGGACGCGCCTGCTGGTGACCTCGGCGGCCGGCCGGAAGGGCGCGGGCAGCGCGGCCATCACCTTGCGCAGCGCGGAACCGAGCGCCTCGTCGAGGCCGAGAGCCGCGTGCGCGCCCTGCGCGGCCAGGATGAACAGCGCACGTGACTCGTCCGCGGTCAGTCCCGTGACGTCCGTACGGAATCCGGCGAGCAACTCGATGCCGCCGTGCCGTCCGCGCTCGGCGTAGACCGGGACACCGGAGGCGGACAGCGCCTCGATGTCCCGGTAGATGGTGCGCACCGACACCTCCAGCCGGTCGGCGAGCTCGTGCGCCGGGACGCGGCCGCGGGTCTGGAGCAGCAGGAGGATCGAGAGCAGGCGGTCGGACTTCACGCGCTCAGGATCGCGCCCGCCGAGGGCCGCCGCAAATGTTGACGGGAACTGTCAGGTTATGCGGCGAGGGTGAGGGCACACCGAGACACGGAAGAGGTCAGTCATGAACGCCATGGACCCCCGCCCCCTGTACACCCGCGCCGCCGAGCAGATCGCGTCACTGATCGGGACCGTCCGGCCGGAGCAGCTGGCCGGCGCCACCCCGTGCGACGAGTTCGACGTACGCGTGTTGCTGTCGCACATCGTGGGCGGCACCCGGCGGATCGCCGTGATCGGGGCGGGCGGCGACGGGCTCGCGGTGCGGCCGTTCGCCGACGGCGTGCCGGACGACGGCTGGCGCGTCGCGTACGACGAGGCCGCGGCGGAGGTCGCCGGGGCGTGGGCGGACGACGCCCGGCTGGACGCGCTGGTGCTGGTGCCCTGGGGCGAGGCCCCCGGGCGTATCGCCCTCGCGGGGTACGTGATGGAGGCCGTCACCCACACCTGGGACCTCTCCGAGTCCCTCGGAAGGCCACTCGAACTCGATCCGGAACTGGCCGAGTTCGCGCTCGCGATCGCCGGCCGCGTACTGCCCGACGAGGGACGCGAGGACCCCGAGCTGCCCTTCGGCGCGGTGGTACCGGCCCCCGGAGGGGCCGACGCCTACGAGCGGCTGGCGGCCTGGACGGGCCGTCGGCCGCTGGTGACCGTCTGACGGGCCGGGGCTTCGCCGGTGGAGGCGTGACGGGTCACGGGCGGCGGAGCCGCTGCCGGGCACGTGGTCACGGCCGGACCGGGCACACGGTGATCGCAGGACACGGGCACACGGTGGACACC
>NZ_JBHWVI010000129.1:0-24600 GCF_042737005.1 Streptomyces sp. NPDC060027 | reverse complement strand
CGCCGCCGGACCCGCAAGGCCGTCGCCGACGCCGACATCCCGGCCCAGGCCGCCGAGGAGGGCGAGGCGAAGCCCGCCACCCGCCGACGCACCCGTAAGGCTGCGGAGGCCGTGGTCGACACGGTCGAGGCCGTCGCCACCGAGGTCGCCGAGGCCAAGCCGCGGCGTACGCGGGCCAAGGCCGCGAGCACCGTCACGGACACGGCCGAGATCGCCGAGGCGACCGAGGCCAAGCCCGTCCGCCGCCGGACCCGCAAGGCCGTCGCCGACGCCGACATCCCGGCCCAGGCCGCCGAGGAGGGCGAGGCGAAGCCCGCCACCCGCCGACGCACCCGCAAGGCTGTCGCCGCGGAGCCCTCGGAGAGCTGATCTCCCGTCCGATGGCCCGGTCCCACTCCGGTGGGGCCGGGCCATCGGCGTTCCCACCCGCTCCCGGCCCGGCCTGTTCCGGCGGGAGGCGGGTCGTGTCCCGGGGGTGGGCGAGGCCTGTCCCGGCCTCCCCCGGGAGCCGCGTCCCTCCCTGTCGGATCCCGGCGTGCCCCACCCGCCGGATCCCGGCGTGCCCCACCTGTCGGGTCCGGCGTGCCCCACCTGTCGGGTCCGGCGTGCCCATCCAGGCAGTGGTCCCCCGGACCGCCCCACCCGCCGAGCGTCCGTCTTCCCCGCCCGATAGCCTCCTCCGCATGAGCAGGCCCTACACGTTCGTCCCGCCCGCCGGTGTCCGCGCCTACCGTCTGTCGACCTCGCGCGGCGAGTTCGCCGTGCTCGACGGCGCCCCGGACGGGCAGCCCAAGGGGACCGCGCTGCTGCTGCCGGGGTTCACCGGGAGCAAGGAGGACTTCATCGCGCTGCACGCTCCCCTGGCCTCGGCGGGATACCGGACGGTGGCCGTGGACGGGCGAGGACAGTTCGAGAGCGAAGGGCCTCGGGACGACGAAACTGCTTACGCGCAGAGCGAGTTGGCGCACGACGTGCTCGCTCAGGCCGCCGCGATCGGTACCCCCGTGCACCTCGTGGGGCACTCGCTCGGCGGCCAGATCGCCCGCGCGGCGGTGCTGGTCGACCCCTCGCCGTTCGTTTCGCTGACGCTCATGGCCTCCGGCCCCGCCCAGATCTCCTCACCCCAGCAGCAGCGCGTCAAGCTGTTGCGGGACGCGCTCGCCGTGATGAGCATGGCCGAGGTCTGGGAGGCGATACGGGCGATGGAGTCACCCGAGGAGACCGACACGGGCGGGCTGGACGCGGGGCTCGACGACCTCGCCGATCTGCGCCGCCGCTGGCTCGGCAACAGCCCCGCCCAGCTCGTCGCCACGGGCCGTCAGCTGTGCGTCGAGCCGGACCGCGTGGCCGAACTGGCCGCCGTCCCCCTCCCGAAGCACGTCATCTCCGGCGAGCGCGACGACACCTGGCCGGTGTCCCTGCTGGACACGATGGCCGTACGGCTCGACGCCCACCGCACGGTCGTCGAGGACGCGGAGCACTCCCCCAACGCCGACCAGCCGCTGGAGACCGCCCGCGCCCTGGCCGGGTTCTGGGACAGCACAGCCCGCTAGTACCAGGGCGGCCAGGGCAGCCAGGGCGGGACTGCCAGGGCGGCCGGTGGGGCCGGGGCTCCCAAGACCGTCAGGACCGCCAGGGACTCCTAGGACCGCCAGAGCTGACGGGATTGCTAGTACTGCGCCTGCAGGTGCTCCCAGAAGCCGTCCCGCAGGGCGCGGCGCAGGTCCGACTGGCCGCGCAGGGAGTACTGGAGCAGCCCCTCGGCCTCGACCAGCAGGTCCTGGTCCACCGAGCCGGGGAGATACGGGTGCCCGGGCAGCAGCTCCACCAGGGATTCCCTGCCCCGTGCGGCCAGCCACTTGGCGGCGATCTGCGCGCCCACGAAACGCACGTCCTCCCGTGTGGGCCGGGCCGCCGCCGTCGGGTCGTACGACTGGGCGGTCCGCCTGGCCACGTACGGCTTGAAGAAGTCGAGGTCGAACGTCCGCTGGCTGTCGACCTCCCAGAGCAGCGGCTCGGCCTGGTTGCGGCCCTCGGGCGCCTCGATGCCCCAGAGGTGGACCCGGGCGCCGTAGCCCTGCGCCGCCTCGACCGCGGAGACGAGGTCCTCGTCACCGCCGAGCAGCGCCGCGTCGCTGATGGCGCGGTGCCGGGCTAGGGACTCCAGGTCGGACCTGATGAGCGAATCGACGCCCTTTTGCTGGTTGTTGGCGTTCAGGTTGCCCAACCGGACCTTCACGTCCGGGAGTTCGGCGATCGACTGCTGCTCCGCGGTGTGGATACGGCGCCGCGCACCGTCGTACCAGTAGACGCGCAGCAGTCGGCTGTCCGCGAAGATCGTGCGGGCCCGGTCGATGAGCGCCTCGATGAGGCCCTCGGTGTCCAGGTCGAACGAACGGCGGTCCTCCGTGCCGGCGACGAGCCGTCCCGCGGCCGCGTACAGATATCCGGCGTCGACGAAGATCGCGTGGGTGGAGGGTGTCTTCGCGACCTCGGCGAGCATGCGCTGCAGCAGCTCGTTCGTGCGGTCGATGCGTGCGGCGAGGGCCGCGTGGTCGTCGTTCATCAATTCCATTGTCCCGGCGGTCACGCTGCGAACACAACTGGCGCCGTTCAGTCTCCGCCAACCTGCTTACCCGTCAGTAATTAGGTTCTCGAAAAATTTCCTTAGCGTAGGGAATGTTTGTAACACGCATCCCGTTGGCTACTTACGGAGGCAAGACACCGATGACTCGCTCTCCGCACAAGTAGTTCTCCTCAGGAGGATGACCAGACGAAGGGAGAAGCCCATGCGCTTCGAAATCATGCGACTCGACGATGTCGACGGCACACCCGTGGACAGCACTGTCGTGGACGCCGCCTCCGTCAACCGGATCGTTCAGCAGGCCGCCGCCATCGGGCAGCGACTGTGGATCCGCCCGGCCGATACGTCCGCTTCGTAATACGAGGACCCGCCTCGTAGCGCCCAGGGGGCGTTGCAGGACGCGGACGCTTTCAGACTTCAGAGCCCCGTACGGCATGCGTGCCGTACGGGGCTCTGCGTGTCCTGGGAGCCGTCAGCTCCCCCGGATCACCTGCGTGACGCCGTTGATGATCTGCTGCACCGCGATGGCGGAGAGCATCATGCCCGCGAGCCGGGTCACCAGCACCACGCCGCCGTCCTTGATGACGCGGATGATCAGCAGCGAGTAGCGCATCACGATCCACAGCACGACATGGATCGCCAGGATGGCCGTCCACACCGAGACCTGGGTGGCGACGGTGTCGGCCTTCTGCACCGCGAGGATCACGGACACGATCGCGCCGGGCCCGGCGAGCAGCGGCATGCCCAGGGGTACGAGGGCGACGTTGACGTCCTTGGTCTGCTTCGGCTCGTCGGTCTTGCCGGTCAGCAGGTCGAGGGCGATGAGCAGGAGCAGCAGTCCGCCCGCGATCATCAGCGCGGGCACGGAGACGTGCAGGTAGTCCAGGATCTGGTGCCCGAGGAGCCCGAAGACGGCGATGACACCACCGGCGACGCAGACCGCCTGGAAGGCCATGCGCCGCTGCACCCGGGCGGGGCGGCCTGCGGTGAGCGCCAGGAAGATCGGGGTGATCCCGGGGGGATCCATGATGACGAAGAGCGTGAGGAAGAGGGAGCCGAAGACGGCGACGTCGAACATGGTGAAGGAAGCCTTGCGAGGTGGTGAGAGGCGGTGGACGGGTCTTCCGGCCACCGCCGTGGGCAGTGGTTCCGCGGGACGGAACGGGGAGACACGACCGGCGGTGCCGGGTGTCTGGGAACGGGCCGGTGAACGCGGTTCCGGCCGAGCGCGGGGCGGGACGTACGCCCCCGGGTGAGTACGCGCCGGTCCGTACGACCGGCCGGGCGGGCCCGGCACGCGTGGCGCCGGTCCTCACCCCGTACGGCCGGCCAGGACGTCCGTCCCGACCGGGCACGGGCGTCAGTCCGCGCGCCGCCCGTCGGGCTCGGGCCTCACGGCACGGACCCGGCCGGTACAGGCCCTCTGGCGCGAACCCGGAGGCCCGTACGGGCCCTCTGGCGCGAACCTGGCGGATGCTGACCCGGCGGCACGGAGCTCGACGGCACGGCCCCCGACGAATCGGACCCGGCCGGTACAGGCCTCATGACGCCGACCCGTCGGCACGGGCCCGGCGAGACCGGCCCGGCGTGGAACGTCCGGGGATTCAGGCTCCGCCCGCGCCCGGCACCGGGAACGCCCCGGTGGCCCGGCGGGTGATCTCCCCGTAGACCTCGGGGTCGGTCGTGAACTCCCCGAGCACACAGGTCTTGCGGCTGCCGTGGTAGTCGGACGAGCCCGTGGCCAGCAGCCCCAGTTCGGAGGCCAGACCGCGCAGCCGTGCCCGGGTGGCCGGCTCGTGGTCCATGTGGTCGACCTCGATGCCGTCGAGTCCCGCGGCGGCGAGCTCCGCGATCGCCGACTCCGGCACGGTGCGGCCCCGCTTGGCGGCGGCCGGGTGCGCGAAGACGGTGACGCCCCCGGCTCCCTTGACCAGCCGGATCGCCTCGAAGGGGTCGGTCTCGTGCTTGGGGACGTAGGCGCGACCGCCGTCGGCGAGCCATTCCCCGGTGAAGGCGTCGGAGACGCTGTCGACGACACCCAGCTCGACCAGCGCGGAGGCGACGTGCGGGCGTCCGACCGATCCGTCGCCCGCGATGCGCGCCACCTGTTCCCAGGTGATCGGCACGCCGAGTTCCCGGAGCCTGGCGATCATGCCCTGGGCGCGCGGCACCCGGTCGTCCCGCACCAGCTCGCGCTCGGCGAGCAGTGCGGGCTCCTCGGGGTCGAAGAGGTAGGCCAGCAGGTGCATGCTGATGCCGTCGATCTGGCAGGAGAGTTCGGCGCCGGTGACGAGGGTGAGCCCCTCGGGCAGTGCGGCGGTCGCCTCGGCGTACCCGCGGGTGGTGTCGTGGTCGGTGAGCGCGACGACGTCCAGACCGGCGGCGGCAGCGTTGCGCACCAGCTCGGCCGGGGTGTCCGTACCGTCGGAAGCGGTGGAGTGGGCGTGCAGGTCGATGCGCACTACGCGGACTCCAGGCGGTGACGGGACGGACGGGGACGCTCAAGGATAACGGGACTCCGACACCCCTCTGTCACACCCGCACCACCCGAGCACCCCCTACACATCCCACCGAGCCAACGACGACCGAACCCCGACATCCCACCGAACCCGGCATTCACCGGACCAGGTCGGCCTTCCGAGAACCGGGCATCCGTACGCCACGAGACCCGCCCGAGCCCTGCGCCCCGGCCCGGTGGAGCAGGACCGGCACCGCCCGGCGGAGCGGGACCGGCACAGCCCGGTGAAGGGGGACCGGCACCGCCCGGCGCGGCCCTACGGTTCCAGGATGCGCGGCGACAAGGCGCCGCACGGCAGCAGGTCCACCTCCGCGCCCGCGTCGCGCAGATCCGTCAGGACCAGTTCGTCGTACATCAGCAGTCCGGTCTGTTCGGGCCAGACGACGGCCCACAGCCACAGCCCGCGCGCCTCGCCCGCGAAGACGGCGCGATCGTCGGGGGAGCTGGAGACGTGCCAGAGCGGGGTGGGCCGGCCCGCCGCGAGAACCTTCGCCTGAGGCGGTTTCTCGACACTCATGTACGGGCCGGGATCGGGCCCCTCGATGCCCGCGTACCGCGCGCCGAGGCCGACGCCGAGTTCCTCGGCGACCAGGATCAGCTCACCCATGCCGCCCAGCGGACCGGGCCCCGAGCAGGCGATGACGGTGGCCCTGCCGCCACTGCGGTCGTCCCCCGCGAACGCCGCCCCGGTGAACAGCCAGCCGACCGGCAACGGCCACGGCATCCACACCGGTACCCGGGCGCGGTGCACGACCACACCGAGGGCCTCGACGCTGGGCGGGATCACGGGCTGCAGCGGATGCACCGTGCCGTGCACATCGCACTGCCAGGAGTCGGCAAAGAGGCCGGGAGCCCTGACCCGGCCACCACACTTCGGGCAACTGGGTTCGCCCCTCATAGGGCCCAACGGTCCTCCCCGTCCTTCGCCGCGTCAAGGACGATCACCCGTCCGCCGTGTGCCCGCCACACCAAAAACTAGATGCATCTTGCATTAATTAGCTGATCTAACTTATTGTGTGCATACACCAACGATCCAGTCGGTACACAGTGAAGGAGCGGGCATGATCAGCGACACGGAAGGCCCCGCGGAGGGGGACACGTTCGACGCCGGCGCGGGCGGCATCCTGCATCAGCCGAGGGCCGTCTGGGCGACTGCGGGGGCGTCCGTCGTCGCCTTCATGGGCATCGGGCTCGTCGACCCGATCCTGCCGTCCATCGCCGAGGGGCTCGACGCCACGACCAGCCAGGTGTCCCTGCTCTTCACCTCGTACTTCCTGATCACCGCCGTCGCGATGCTGGTGACCGGCTTCGTCTCCAGCCGGATCGGCGGCCGCAGGACCCTGCTGCTCGGACTCGCGCTCGTCGTGGTCTTCGCCGGACTCGCCGGCACCTCGGGATCGGTCGGCGAACTCGTCGGCTTCCGGGCGGGCTGGGGCCTCGGCAACGCGCTGTTCGTCTCCACCGCCCTCGCCGTCATCGTCGGCGCGGCGGCCGGCGGCAGCGCGGCGGCGATCCTGCTGTACGAGTCCGCGCTGGGCCTCGGCATGGCCTGCGGGCCCCTGCTGGGAGCGCTGCTCGGTGACGCCAGCTGGCGCTACCCGTTCTTCGGCACCGCGTTCCTCATGGCGATCGGCTTCCTGTGCATCACGGCGTTCCTGAAGGAGCAGCCGAAGCCCGCGCGCAAGACCTCGCTCCTGGACCCGCTGCGCGCCCTCGGCCACGGAGGCCTCGCCTCCGCCGCGACGTCCGCGTTCTTCTACAACTACACGTTCTTCACCGTGCTGGCCTTCACCCCGTTCGTGCTGAACATGACGCCGTACAAGTCCGGCGCGGTGTTCTTCTGCTGGGGCGTGCTGCTCGCGGTGTTCTCGGTGCTCGTGGCGCCGCGCCTGCAGGCCCGGTTCGGCTCGCTGAAGGTGCTGGGCGGCTCCCTGGTGCTGCTCGCCGCCGACGTGCTCGTCCTCGGGTACGGCGACCACACCACCGCCGTCGTCTGCACGATCCTGTCCGGCGCCTCCATCGGAGTGAACAACACCGTCTACACGGAGCTGGCCCTCGGCGTCTCGGACGCACCGCGCCCGGTGGCGAGCGCCGGCTACAACTTCGTGCGCTGGTTCGCGGCCGCGGCGGCGCCCTACTTCGCGCCGAAGATCGAGGAGTGGAGCGACATCCACGTCCCGTTCGTGGTCGCCGCGGTCACCGCGCTGCTGGGCGCGGCGGTGGTCTTCGTACGGCGCGAGGCGCTCACCTCCGAGGCCGGGCGGCTGGAGCCGGCCCAAGCCACCGAGGACGGCGTCACCGTCTTCGCCAACTGACCTGCCAGGAGCCGAAACTGACGTCCTGTCGATTCGGCTCGGAGGGACGGTCAGTCCAGCGGTACGGACGTGCGCAGCGGATCGCGCAGGTCCGTTCCGCCCTTCAGCCAGCGTTCCTGGAGGGCGGCGGCGCCGTGCACGCGCTTCCAGGCGGCCTCGTTGGGCGTCATGGGGAGCAGCGGCAGGAACCGTACGGGGTCGGCGGGTTCGTCCAGTTCCAGGTCCTCCACCAGACCGCCGGACTCCGCGACCAGGACGGAGGTGAACGGCGCGCCGGGCCACAGGGGTTCGCCCACGTCGAGCGAGGCGCCGGGGGCGACGACCAGTCCCTCGACCTGGGGCGAGGCTCCGAGCACCGCCAGCGGCCGGAGCGCCTTGTCGGTGTCGGCGCGGCCCGGCCGGACCGAGAGGACCAACTCGGCGCGCGGGCCCTTCACCGGGTCGGCGAGCACGGCGGTGGGGTCCGCCATCGGCTGGGCGGACATGCCGAGCGTGGCGTAGCGGACGATGTCGCCCTCGGTGAAACGCAGCACCTCGATGCGGTCGGTGCCCAGGAAGGTGACCGCGGCCCGCGCGTCGGGTTCGCCCAGCGCGGAGCGCAAACGGGCCTCGACCAGAGGAAGAACATCAGCCATGGGCCGAGCATAGGCCGCGTCAACTGCGTTACGGCGCACCGGACCCCTGGTCAACAACGCGCAAAGCGGGGACTTGACGGATCGGTGCGCTGATAGTCTTGGCCGCTGGTCGGAGCAGCGCACAGTGGAGGCACCACCCAGGCCCTCTTGGCGCTGGGGGAGTTGCTCCCGGGCTCCGACGCACTGAGACTGATCTGACTCCCCTTCGGAGGGAGACAGACTCCCCTTCGGGGGATGGATCGTCCCTCATGGGGGACCGACCGGAGGAGGTGGGGCTGCAATGGACCGAAGTCGACCGTGCAGTACCACCCGCTCTTCCGGTCGCTGAGTTCGTAGCTGGTTCCGCTGGTTTTTCAGCCTTGCCGGCTGCCGCCTCCCGCAAACGTGTGCATACGTGTCAGCGTTGCCCGGTGCACCACGGAAGAGCGCTTCGTTTCCGCCTGATCTGTCCGATCTGAACCCCTGATCTGTCCGATCTGAACCAACAGCGAAGCTGCCACCGCGACGGTGCGGTGCTCCCCGCTTTGTGGACGTGCCAAACATCCGCAGTCAGGACGTCCCCATTCCGGGTAGTTCCAACCGTCGCCGGCCGCCTCCGTTGCGAAAAGGAGCCTGCCATGTCGATGATCCGAGACCTGCGCGCCGCGGTCCGCCCCCGCCCCTCGCTGCGCAAGGACAGTGGCTCGTACGACACCACCCGTGACCCCGGCACCCCGTCGGCCGTGGTCGACTGCGCCGTCTACCGTGACGGTGCCCGTGTCCAGACGCGCACGCCGCTCACGCCGCAGGAGGCGATGCGCCAGGTGCGGCGCGACGGCGGCTTCGTGTGGATCGGCCTGCACGAGCCCACCGAGGACGAATTCGCCGGTATCGCCGGGGAGTTCGGGCTGCACCCGCTGGCCGTCGAGGACGCCGTCCAGGCCCACCAGCGGCCCAAGCTGGAGCGCTACGACGACTCCCTCTTCACCGTCTTCAAGACCATCCACTACGTCGAGCACGACCGGCTGACGGCGACCAGCGAGATCGTCGAGACCGGCGAGGTCATGTGCTTCACCGGACGGGACTTCTTCATCACCGTCCGGCACGGCGGACAGGGCTCGCTGCGCGCCCTGCGGCACCGGCTCCAGGACGACCCCGAGCTGCTCGCCAAGGGCCCCTCGGCGGTGCTGCACGCGATCGCCGACCACGTCGTCGACGGCTACATCGCGGTCGCGGACGCCGTGCAGGACGACATCGACGAGGTCGAGACCGAGGTGTTCTCGCCGGGCCGCAAGGGCACCCCGCGCGGCACGGACGCCGGGCAGATCTACCAGCTCAAGCGCGAGGTACTGGAGTTCAAGCGGGCGGTGTCGCCGCTGCTGCGCCCCATGCAGCTGCTCAGCGAGCGCCCGATGCGGCTCATCGACCCCGACATCCAGAAGTACTTCCGCGACGTCGCCGACCACCTCGCGCGTGTGCAGGAGCAGGTCCTCGGCTTCGATGAACTGCTCAACTCGATCCTCCAGGCCAACCTCGCGCAGGCCTCCGTGGCGCAGAACGAGGACATGCGCAAGATCACCTCGTGGGCCGCGATCATCGCCGTACCGACGATGGTCTGTGGCGTGTACGGCATGAACTTCGAGCACATGCCCGAGCTGCACTGGCGCTACGGCTACCCCGTCGTCATGGGTGTCACGGTCGGGCTCTGCCTCTCGATCCACCGCATCCTGAAGCGCAACGGCTGGCTCTAGGGCGGGCTGGATAGGCTTGTCCCCATGACGCAAGAGCTGCTCGACCAGGCCCTCGTCGAGGAGGCCACCAAGAAGTCCGGGCTGATCTGGGTGCGGGGCGCCGTCACGCCGGCACTCCCCGGTCCGGCCCAGGAGGGGCCCACCCAGGCGCTGTGGCACGTGTGGCACGACGGCGCGGCCTGCGTGGTCGGCGACGGGCCCGGCGAGCAGCCGCTGCCGGGCCTGGTCGACGGGGGCTTCGCGGTGGTCACCGTTCGCAGCAAGGACAAGGGCGGACGGCTCGTCTCCTGGTCCGCCGCGGTCGTGGAGCTCGCCGAGAACACCCCCGCGTGGGAAGCCGCCGTCGGTGAACTCAAGGGCAAGCGGCTGAACGCCCACGACGGCGAGGCCATGCCGGAGCGCTGGGCGCGCGAGTGCCGGGTGCTGCGCCTCGAACCGACGGGCGGGACCGCCGAGCTGCCCGAGGGCTCGCTCGCCGAGCGGCCGCTGCCGACCCCGGCGACCACCCGCCTGCCGATTCCGGCGGCGCTGCCCCGCCTGCTGATGAAGAGGCGCAAGCGCCGCTAGGGCCGTCGCCCGGGTCACGCCACGGACGGTGGCGGGGTCCGAGCCGCCGCGGACCGCACACCGGGCCGGGGGACGGGGCCGCGGGCCGGGGCTGCGGGGCCGGGGGCCGCGAGCAGCGGGCCGCGCCGGGCTACGACGTGGGCAGCTGCTGCCCGTAGTCGACCGTCTCCTTCTTGGACGGCTCCTTCAGCGCGAAGTCCTTGCCCCAGTCGGTCAGCCGGAGGGTGCCGGCGTTGCCCGCGCGCGACAGGAGGAGCGGATACGGGGTCCCCTGCAGGGAGACGTCCAGGGTGCCGCCCGAGCCCTTGTCGCCGGTGATGCGGATGGTGCGGACGCCGGACTCCTCGTGGTGGCCGTCCGTGGCGAGGTCGCCGTGCAGACTCAGCAGCCCGTCGAGCAGGACGTCCTTGTCGGTGAAGCCGCTGAAGCGCTTGTACGCGGGGTCGCCGGTCGGCACCTTCACGTACATGCCCTCCAGCTTGTCCGCCGCGGCGGTGTCCGACGGCTTGCCGCCGCTCTTGCCGTCCTGATGGGCCCAGAACTCGGCGTTCGCCTTGAGGAAGAGGTGCTCACCGACCCGCAGCAGCCGGAAACTGGCCCCCTTCGAGGTGACCGAGCCGGTGCCGCCGTCGGACTTGAGGCGCATGTCGAGGGTGTACGTGGTCCCGTTCGAGACGACGGTCCCGGACAGCCGTACGGTCTTCGCGTCGTCGGCCGCCTTCTTCGTCTTCGCCTGGATGGTGGCGGCGGGCAGCTTGCCGACCCCGTTCGTGCCCGCGTCCGGGTCCTCGCTGCCGCACCCCGTCAGTCCCGTCCCTGTCACGACCAGTGCGCACATCGCGGTCACCATCACGGATCTGCGGGTACGGCCCTGGGGAATTGCAGTCACAGGTGGGGCTGCCTCTCGTGCGCGGTCCTCAACGGCGTACGGCAGCGTACCGGTGCCGCCCCCTCCCGACGGAGGCAGTCCGTCCGGACCGCCCACCAGGGCGTATCCGACCGGGACGGGCTAGCCTGAAGCCCACCCGAGCGGACAGACCGGCACATGACGCTTCGAAGCGAAGGAGGCGCGGGCATGGCCGCAGGCGCCCCCCGGATCTTCGTCTCGCACCTGGCCGGTGTCGCCGTCTTCGACCCGAACGGCGACCAGGTGGGCCGGGTGCGGGACCTCGTCGCCATGCTGCGCGTCGGACGGCGGCCTCCCCGGCTGCTCGGCCTCGTCGTCGAACTGTCCACGCGCCGCCGGATCTTCCTGCCCATGACCCGGGTGACCGGTATCGAGTCCGGCCAGGTCATCACGACCGGCGTCCTGAACGTGCGCCGCTTCGAGCAGCGGCCCACCGAACGGCTCGTCTTCGGCGAACTGCTCGACCGGCTCGTCACTCTCGTCGAGACCGGCGAGGAGGTGACCGTCCTGGATGTGTCGATCCAGCAGTTGCCGGCCCGCAGGGACTGGGAGATCGGCCGCGTCTTCGTGCGCAAGGGCCGCAGCGGCGCCTTCCGGCGCTCCAAGGGGGAGACCTTGACGGTCGACTGGTCCTCCGTCACCGGGTTCTCCCTGGAGGAGCACGGACAGGGCGCGGAGAGCCTGCTCGCCACCTTCGAGCAGCTGCGCCCGGCCGACCTCGCGAACGTGCTGCACCACCTGTCGCCGAAGCGGCGCGGCGAGGTGGCCGCCGCGCTCGACGACGACCGTCTCGCCGACGTCCTGGAGGAGCTGCCCGAGGACGACCAGATCGAGATCCTCGGCAAGCTCAAGGAGGAGCGCGCCGCCGACGTCCTGGAGGCGATGGACCCGGACGACGCGGCCGACCTGCTCGCCGAGCTGCCCACCGAGGACGTGGAGCGGCTGCTGACGCTGATGCGGCCCGGCGAGGCGGCCGACGTCCGGCGGCTGATGGCGTACGCGGAACGGACGGCGGGCGGGCTCATGACCACCGAGCCCATCGTGCTGCGGCCCGACGCGACCGTCGCCGAAGCGCTCGCCCGGATCCGCGACCCCGACCTCTCCCCCGCGCTCGCCGCCCAGGTGTACGTGTGCCGCCCGCCGGACGAGACACCGACGGGCAAGTACCTGGGGGCGGTGCACTTCCAGCGGCTGCTGCGCGATCCGCCGTTCACCCTGGTCGGCTCGCTCGTCGACGACGACCTCCAGCCGCTGGCCCCGGAGGACGAGTTGCCCGTGGTCGCCGGGTTCTTCGCGACGTACGACATGGTCGCGGCTCCCGTCGTCGACGAGAGCGGCTCGCTGCTCGGGGCGGTGACCGTGGACGACGTGCTGGACCACATGCTGCCCGAGGACTGGCGGGAGACGGAGTTCCATCTGGACGAGGGTGTACACGAGAGCATGCACGAGAGCATGCACGAGAGCACCCACGAGGACGGCCGTGAAGGGGTCCACGAGGACTCTCACGGCCACGAGGACGTCCGCCGGGGGCCGGACGGCCCGCTGGGCGGGAAGGAACGCCATGGCGCCTGAGCGTGAGGCCCGTGAGCGGGTCGCCAGTGGGGCGACGGCGGCCCCCCGGCCGCGCACCCGGCTGGACCAGCCGAAGCCGCCGGGGCGCAGACTGCTGCCCGAGTGGGACCCGGAGGCCTTCGGACGGCTCTCGGAGCGCATCGCCCGCTTCCTCGGCACCGGACGGTTCATCGTCTGGATGACGGTCGTCATCATCCTGTGGGTGGTGTGGAACATCTTCGCGCCGGGCTACCTGCGCTTCGACAACTACCCGTTCATCTTCCTGACCCTGATGCTGTCGCTCCAGGCCTCCTACGCCGCCCCGCTGATCCTGCTCGCGCAGAACCGGCAGGACGACCGCGACCGGGTCAACCTCGAACAGGACCGCAAGCAGAACGAGCGCTCCATCGCCGACACCGAATACCTCACCCGCGAGATCGCCGCGCTGCGGATGGGCCTCGGCGAGGTGGCCACCCGCGACTGGATCCGCTCCGAGCTCCAGGACCTGTTCAAGGAGCTGGAGGACCGCCATCCCGACGGCCACGGGGACGACCGGGTCGTATTCCCGGCGGAACGGTCGCACGGACGTGACGTAGACGACCGGTGACAGGGCTTTCCGGGGCCCCCGGGAAGCGCCGTACCATCGTCCCTATGGCTACGGAAGACGCGGTGCGTGAAGCACTGGCGACGGTGAACGACCCCGAGATCAACCGACCCATCACCGAACTGGGGATGGTCAAATCGGTGGAGATCGGTGCGGATGGCGTGGTCGCGGTCGCCGTGTACCTGACGGTCTCCGGCTGCCCGATGCGCGACACGATCACCCAGCGGGTGACGGAGGCGGTCTCGCGGGTCGAGGGCGTCACCGCCGTCGAGGTCGAGCTCGACGTGATGAGCGACGAACAGCGGCGCGAACTGGCGACCGCGCTGAAGGGCGGCACGGCCGAGCGCGAGGTGCCCTTCGCCAAGCCCGGCTCGCTGACCCGCGTGTACGCGGTGGCCTCCGGCAAGGGCGGCGTCGGCAAGTCCTCGGTCACCGTGAACCTGGCGGCGGCGATGGCCGCCGACGGACTCAAGGTCGGTGTCGTGGACGCCGACATCTACGGCCACTCGGTGCCGCGCATGCTCGGCGCGGACGGCAAGCCGACCCAGGTCGAGAACATGATCATGCCGCCGTCCGCGCACGGCGTGAAGGTCATCTCCATCGGCATGTTCACCCCGGGCAACGCGCCGGTGGTCTGGCGCGGCCCGATGCTGCACCGCGCTCTCCAGCAGTTCCTGGCGGACGTGTACTGGGGCGACCTGGACGTCCTGCTCCTCGACCTCCCGCCGGGCACGGGCGACATCGCGATCTCCGTCGCGCAGCTCGTCCCGAACGCCGAGATCCTGGTCGTCACGACCCCGCAGCAGGCGGCGGCCGAGGTGGCCGAGCGCGCCGGTTCCATCGCCGTGCAGACCCACCAGAAGATCGTGGGTGTCGTCGAGAACATGTCGGGGCTGCCCTGCCCGCACTGCGGCGAGATGGTCGACGTGTTCGGCACGGGCGGCGGCCAGTCGGTGGCCGACGGGCTGACCCGCACCACCGGCGCGGCCGTCCCGGTCCTCGGCTCCATCCCGATCGACGTCCGCCTCCGCGAGGGCGGCGACGAGGGCAAGCCGGTGGTCCTTACCGACCCCGACTCCCCCGCCGGCTCGGCCCTGCGCGCCATCGCGGGCAAGCTGGGCGGCCGCCAGCGCGGCCTGTCGGGCATGTCGCTGGGCATCACCCCGCGCAACAAGTTCTAGGACTTCCCCGCGAAGTTCCCGCGCTTCCCGTACGAAGGAGGGGGCGCCGTCCGTGCGGACGGCGCCCCCTTCCTCGTAGCGCCTGTCAGGGCCTCTCCTAGGCGTACGTCGCGATGTCCTTGATCATCGCGAAGCCCAGCCCGTACGCGCTCATTCCCCGGCCGTACGCGCCCACGTGGACGCCTTCCTGGGTGGAACCCGCGAGGACCCAGCCGAACTCGGACTCGCGGTAGTGGAAGGTCGTCGGGACGCCGTCCACGGGGAGGGACAGGGTGGACCAGTCCGGACCGTTCAGGTCGTCGGCCAGCACCCACGCGGTCTCGGTCTGCTGGTCCAGCCAGTCGTCGCGCCGGGCGTGGTCCATCTGGCCGGGCCAGGTGAAGGACAGCAGCCCCACACCGGCGAGCCACGCCGCCGAGGACACCGAGGTGGCCTCCAGCAGGCCCGTGCCGTCCGCGCTGCGGCGCACCGGGCTGGCGGCGACGGTGACCACCACCGCGAACCGCTCCTTGTCCTCGGTCGACTCACCGCGCACCGTCGGCTCGTCACCGTGCCCGATCGAACCGTGCTCGACGGCACCGTCCGCCGAGGTACCCACCTGCATCAGCCAGCGCGGCCCCGTGAAGGCCTCGTCGAGGCCGTACCAGGGGAAGGGCGCCAGCAGGTAGCCGTCGACCGTACGCCGGGCGGAGGGGACCTGTTGTCCGCCCTCCGCGGCCGGCGCCTGCGCGCCTACCCGACTTGTCGTCTCCATCTGCCGGACGCCTCCTCGCTCTCGTCGGACCGGGTGGCCCGCCCCCCTCGGGCGTCCTTGTCGGTCCGCACAACAACTGGGCAGCATAGCCATACCGCTCCGAACAGCCGCGAAAGCGTCCGGCGCGTGGGGCGTGTGCGCGGCGGATTCGAGCCGCGCGGGGCATGTCGGCACACCGCGGACGAACGTGTTCCCAGGCCGTGCGGGGCCGCGTTCCGAGGCCTGCGGCGGGCAGGCGCGCGCGACCCGCGAGGGCCGTGGATCCCTGGCCGGGCACGGGTTCGTACGGCGGCCCGCCGCGGTACTCCGTACGGCTCAGCGGGGGCCGTACGGCTCAGGTGAGGCCGTACACGGCTCAGGTGGCGTCGGCGTCGTAGGGCGGGCGCTCGTCCGCGGCGAGCTTCTCGCGCTTCTTCGTCATGTCGACGGAGCCACCGGCCGAGCCGTTGGAGGACGCGGAGGAGTCGGACTCGCGACCGTGCACCGCGTCCGTGACGTCGGCCATCTCCTTCTTCAGGTCGAAGCCGTTACGGATCTCCTTGAGCCCCAGCTCGTCATTGTCCAGCTGCTTGCGGAGGAACGTCTTGGGGTTGAGGTCCTCGAACTCGAAGTCCTTGAACTCCGGGCCGAGTTCATCGCGGATGTCCGCCTTGGCGCTCTCCGAGAACTCACGGATCTTGCGAATCGTGCGCGTGACGTCCTGAATCACCTTCGGGAGCTTTTCGGGACCGAAGACGAGCACGGCGAGGACGACGAGCGTCACCAGCTCAAGCAGTCCTATGTCATTGAACACCTGGTAGCTCCTTGCGATGTCCTCGGTCCGCGGCCCTCGGGAGTCTTCCGTGGTCCGGGCCGGGTCCAACGGTACCCGGCGTTCCTGTCCGTCCGGAACTGTCCCGGGGCTTCCGACTCCCTCCGCACCGCTGGTTTTCCGCGTTGTTTGCCGTCCGGAGCTGCGACATCGCGCCCGGCTGTGAGGTTCATGTCGCTCCCGGGCCGTGTCTCACGACTCAGTCGCCGTTCGCGGAACCGAGGACCAGGGTGACCGTCCTCTCCGCGCCGCCTCGCCTGAGCGTCAGCCGGAGCCGGTCGCCGGGACGGTGGGCGCGGGTCTTCACGATGAGTTCCTCGCCGGAGTGGACGCGCCGGCCGTCGACCTCGGTGATGACGTCGCCCGCCTTGATGCCCGCCTTCGCACCGGGACCGCCCGCGGTGACGGACGGACCGCCCCCGGCGGCCTTGGCCGTGACACGCGCGCCGTCGCCGCCGTACTCCATGTCGAGCGTGACACCGATCACCGGGTGGGTGGCCCTGCCGGTGTTGATCAGCTCTTCGGCGACGCGCTTGGCCTGGTTGACGGGGATGGCGAAGCCGAGCCCGATGGAACCGGCCTGGCCGCTCCCCAGGCCGGAGCCGCTGTCGGCGGAGCGGATGGCGCTGTTGATGCCGATGACGCGGGCCCGCGTGTCGAGCAGGGGCCCGCCCGAGTTGCCGGGGTTGATGGGCGCGTCGGTCTGCAGGGCGTCCACATAGGAGACGTCGGTCCCGTCGCCCTTCTCGCCGCCCGCCGTGATGGGCCGCTCCTTGGCGCTGATGATCCCGGAGGTGACGGTGTTGGCGAGGTCGAAGGGCGCGCCGATGGCGACGACGGGGTCGCCGACCTGGACGTTGTCCGAGTTGCCGAGCGGCATCGGAGCGAGACCGCGGACGCCCGAGACCTTGACCACGGCGAGGTCGTAGCCGCTGTCGTGCCCGACGACCTCGGCCTTCGCGGTCTCACCGCCGCTGAACGTCACGGATATCTCGCCGCTGCCGCCGGCCGGTTCGATCACGTGGTTGTTGGTGAGGATGTGTCCCTGCCCGTCGAGCACGAATCCGGTCCCGGTGCCCTCCTCCTCGCTTCCGCGCACATGGAGGGTGACGACGCTGGGCAGCGCGTGCGCCGCGATCCCGGCCACGCTGTCCGGGGCGCGCCCCGGGGCCTCCTTGGCGGCCTGCGGCAGCTCGACCTCCGTGAGCCCTCCGTTGCGCTCCAGATACGCCCCCGCGGCGCCGCCCACCCCCCCGGACACCAACGCGAGGGCGAGGGCCCCGAGCACCAGGGCCTTCCTGGTCCGCCCGCGCCGCTGCGCCGCGGTGGGCACGCCGGCCCCGTTCTGCTGGAGGGGTCCGGGCGCGGCCCAGGGGTCGTAGTTCTGCCAGGGGTCGGGTGCCGCGGGGGCGGCGGACTCCGGTTCGTGCGGGAGGCCCTGTCCGGCGGGCGGCGGGGGCGGCGCGTCCTGGGGCACGGCGTCGAAGGGCGCGCTCTGGGCCGGGATTCCCCCGGCGAGGTGCGTTCCGTGGGCGGGGGTGGCCGCCTCCGCCCGGGAATCCGGCGCGTGCGCGCCCTGCGCCTGCGTGTCCTGCGTGAGGGGGGCCGTCGGGTGCTGGACCGGCGGAGCGGGCGCCCAGGGGCCTGGACGGCCGTAGGGCGGGGTGCTGTAGGGGTCGGGGGCGTGCAGGGGCTCGGGGCGCCGCGGAACGGGCCGCTCCAGCTCGAAGTCGCCGTCGCCCGCGTCGCCGCCGTCGGCATCCTTGTGGAGGCCGACGGGGAAAGCGGACGCGGAAGCGGTGGAGGCCGCTCCTTCGGCCGGACCCGGAACCCCCGCGGGGCGGGCCAGCTCGAAGTCCCCGTCGCCGTCCCGGTCGCGGTCACCCTCCCCGGGAACGGGAGCTGCGCCCCCGGGTCCGGAATCGGCTCCCGCGCCCTGCGGCCGGGGCCGGCCCCACCACTTCGCCTTCGTGGGCTTGCCCTCGTTCATGCTCTCCCCACACCTGGCCCGCGGCACAACTCGCCGACGGTCACCGCAGACTTGTCGACCCCGCGCCCGTGATCCCTCCCGCGGGCGCGGCCCACCCCGGATTCAACCAGGTTCACGGGCCGCGGCGCAGAGGGCGGGGTCAGCGGGCGGTACGAGAGGTGGGGGACGAGGAGGAAGAGGGGGACGGTGTGGCGGCGGGGGCGGCGAGCAGTCCCGGAGTCGTGACGTCCTGGTCGGCGGACCGCGACGTCAGCGCGAGCGGCTGGGCGTCGGTGAGCGGACGTATGAGGGGGGACATCGCGGCGGCACCGGCTACCACCGGTGTCGTCAGCGCGTGCATGGCCTCCTGGCCGCGGCCCGCCGGAGCGGGGACTCCGGGCAGCAGCGGGGCGGACACCTCGGTCGGCGCCACCGGGCCATTGCCGAGCGCCCGCTCGCCCTGGGCGAGCAGTGGTGCGACGGACCGGCGGCGCTGCGACTCGGGAGTCGTCGCGGCCCCCGCGCCCTGGGAGCGGGACGGCGTCACATTGCTACCGGCGCCGGATCCTCCGCGGGTGTCCGGGGTGTCCCCCGGAATTCCGGTGGACACCCCGCCGAGCGCGACGGCGGCCAGCGACACCGCGCCCGCCGCGGCGAAGGCGAACCGCAGTCCGCGCGAGGCCGACCGCTCGGCCTCGTGACGGCTGACGTCATGGATACGGAAGCCGCGCCCCGGTGAGGGCGGCAGTACATCGGCGTGCGGTCCGGCCGGCACGTACCCGAAGGGTTCGCCCCGCATTCCGAAGACGCCGGGCATGCCGGTGCCGGCGGAGCCGCCGGGAAGTCCGGAGCCGAAGCTTCCTCCGCCCAGCCGCGAGCTGTCGGAGTCGCCTCCCCCGGGAAGCCCCTGGAGACGGGCCAGGAAGCTTTCGGAGGGGGGCGGCGGGGCCACTTCCGCGAAGACGTTCTTCAGTCGGCGCTGTGCGTCGGCCTCGGCCTTGCACTTCGCACAGGTGGCGAGGTGGGCCAGGACGCGGTCGCGCGACTCATGACCGAGCTCTCCGTCCACCAGGGCGGACAGCCGGTCTCCGAGGTGCTGCTCGGCGGGGGTAGGACGGGATCCACTCACGCGGTCGCGCCCCCTCCCCCCAGCACGGGCACACGGGCCGCGAACGAGCGTCGCTCGGCGCGGGCCTCGGGAGACCGGTGAGCCAGGGCTTTGCGCAGCTGGGAGCGGCCGCGGTGAATCCGGGAGCGGACCGTGCCGAGCTTGACGCCCAGGGTCGCGGCGATCTCCTCGTAGGACAGTCCCTCGATGTCGCAGAGGACGACGGCGGCACGGAACTCGGGTGCGAGGGTGTCCAGCGCCTGCTGAACGTCGGCGTCGAAGTGCGCGTCGTTGAAGACCTGCTGCGGGGAGGGCTCCCGGCTGGGCAGGCGCTCGGCCGCGTCGTCGCCGAGGGCGTCGAAGCGGATGCGCTGCTTGCGCCGCACCATGTCGAGGAAGAGGTTCGTGGTGATGCGGTGCAGCCAGCCCTCGAAGGTGCCGGGTGTGTACGTCGACAGCGAGCGGAAGACGCGGACGAAGACTTCCTGGGTGAGGTCCTCGGCGTCGTGCTGGTTGCCCGTGAGGCGGTAGGCGAGGCGGTAGACGCGGCCGCTGTGGGTGCTGACGATCTCCTCCCACGTGGGCGGAGTCCACGGCTGCGACTCCGCGTCGGTGGTGAACGTCGCGGTCTGCACAGGGGCAGCAGCGTGGGACTGGTCAGCGTTGTCGGTCACGGATTTCGGCTCACCCGCTGATCTGAGAAGGCGCCTCAGCACCCCTCCCCGATCCACAGGCGCAGCCGCACCTCCCCTGTCGGCTCTGGTGGTGTCCAGTGGAGCCCCTACCATAGCCACCTCGCCCGTTAGCTCCGGATAAGCGGTTTTACGGGAACTTGATACGGGCTCATATGGGTGCGTCAGCACCTGCCCGTGGTCCCGTTCCATGCACTGGTCCATCGACTTCCCCCCGCTCGGTTCCCCCACCCCTCTAAACGCCCGGTCCCATCCGCGGGTTCCCAGCACCAACGGATACAGTCACGACCAGGCAACCACGGGGACAGGAGAGGGTCATTACCGGCAACCGGCAGACGAGCTGGGCGTTCGCCGACGCCTTTGTCGCCGAGGACGAGGCGGTGCGCTGGGCCCGGGACCGGGCCCGCGAGGCAGGCATGCGCTCGGTGTCGCCCGGCACGGGCGCCGCGCTGTGCCTGCTCGCCGCCACCGTGGACGCGAAAGCGGTCGCGGAGATCGGGACCGGGACCGGCGTCTCCGGAATTCATCTTCTGCACGGCATGCGGCCGGACGGGGTACTGACCACGGTGGATCCGGAGCCGGAGCGCCAGCAGTTCGCCCGCCAGGCCTTCCGCGCCGCCGGTTTCGCCAGCAATCGCGCCCGCTTCATCCCGGGCCGCGCGCTCGACGTCCTGCCCCGTCTCGCCGACGCCGGCTACGACCTCGTCTTCTGCGACGGCGACCGTCTGGAGTGCCTGGACTACCTCGCTGAATCGTTGCGCCTGCTGCGTCCGGGCGGGCTCGTCGTCTTCGAGGGCGTCTTCGCGGACGGCCGCACCGTGGACGCGGGACCGCAGCCCGCGGAAGTGAGCCGGCTGCGCGAACTGCTGCGCGCGGTGCGCGAGAGCCAGGAGCTGGTGCCCTCGCTCCTGCCGGTGGGCGACGGCCTGCTGTGCGCGGTCAAGCGCTGACCCGGCGACCCGGACCGTTTTCCCGTCGCACGCCGCTGACCAGGCCGTACACCCCTTCCGGCCGCTGCCGGACAAGCGCCGCGGCCGTCCCCGCACCCCGGAAAGACAACTTCCCCGGCACCATGTGCGGTACCGGGGAAGCCGAAGAGGTATGGGCGCGTTCCGCGTCAGCCGACGACCTTCTTGAGGGCGTCGCCGAGCGCGTCAGCCTCGTCAGGGGTCAGCTCGACGACGAGCCGACCGCCGCCTTCGAGCGGAACGCGCATGACGATGCCCCGCCCCTCCTTGGTCACCTCGAGCGGGCCATCGCCCGTCCGCGGCTTCATGGCCGCCATGCTCGTTCCCCTTCCTGAAACCAGCTCATCGTCGCCGACGGCCCCCTCGGAGGGCACGCACGTCCTCTCATAGGACACACGTCACCGGCATCGAACACATTGCTTCCAGGCCATTATCCCGCATCTCAGGACCCGATGACCAACATCAGTCGGCATCGCTTGCGCAACGCGCTTGAGCAAAACCACTCAATTCGGCGATGTGGCTGCGATACTGCGCCGCCGCATGGACTTCCACAGCCCGGAATTCTTTGACGCAGGTCACATGTCGGCCCCGCGCCACCGCCGGTGATCTCCGCCATGCTGTCATCTGACACAGGACGTACCGCCCGGTACGACGGAGCCGCGACACCGGAGGGGACCCACCATGGCCGACACCGTGCTCTACGAGGTGAGCGACGGACTCGCGACCATCACGCTGAACCGCCCCGAGGCGATGAACGCGATGAACACCGAGACCAAGGTCGCCTTCCGGGACGCGGCGCAGGCGGCCGCGTCGGACGACGCCGTGCGGGCGATCCTGCTGACCGCCGCCGGGGACCGGGCGTTCTGCGTCGGGCAGGACCTGAAGGAGCACATCGGGCTGCTGGCCGCCGACAAGCAGTCGGGGTCGGGCCGGACCATGAGCACCGTGAGCGAGCACTACAACCCCATCGTGCGGGCGCTGACCGGCGCCGCGAAGCCCGTGGTGGCCGGGGTCAACGGCGTCGCGGCCGGGGCCGGCTTCGGTTTCGCGCTCGCCGCGGACTATCGCGTCGTCGCCGACACCGCCGCCTTCAACACGTCCTTCGCCGGCGTCGCGCTGACCGCCGACTCGGGGATCTCCTGGACGCTGCCCCGGGTCGTCGGCCCGAGCCGCGCCGCCGACCTGCTGCTCTTCCCGCGCAGCATCAGCGCGCAGCAGGCGTACGAGCTGGGTATCGCGAACCGGCTGGTTCCGGCCGCCGAACTGCACGCCGAGGCGGAGAAGGTGGCGCGGGCGCTGGCCTCGGGGCCGACGCTGGCGTACGCCGCGCTGAAGGAGTCCCTCGCGTTCGGGCTCACCCACTCGCTGGACGAGACCCTGGAGAAGGAGGACGAGCTCCAGGCGCGGGCCGGCGCCTCCGAGGACCACACCATCGCGGTCCAGGCGTTCGTGAACAAGGAGAAGCCGAAGTACTTGGGACGCTGACGGTCCGGGAGCGGGCGCCGCGGCCGTCCGCGGCCGGTGGCGCGGCTCCCCGTGTCCGTCGTGGCCCGCGGCGCGGCCCCTGCGCCCCTCCGGCCGGGGCGCCGCTCCCCGCGCGTCCCCGCGGTCGTCGGCGCCGCTCCCCGCGTTCCCGGGAGGGCGCCACCGATCACGGGGCGTCGCGCACCGCGCAGTCCGCCAGATGGTCGTTCACCAGGCCGCACGCCTGCATCAGGGCGTACGCCGTCGTGGGGCCCACGAAGCGGATGCCGCGCTTCTTGAGGGCCTTGGAGAGGGCTGTCGACTCGTCGGTGACGGCCGGCACGTCCGAGAGCTTCGTCGGCGCGGGACGGGCGGCGGGGTCGGGGGCGAAGGACCAGATCAGCTCGTCCAGCTCGCCCGGGGACCAGTCGGCCAGCACGCGCGCGTTGGCGACGGTCGCGCGGATCTTGGCACCGTTGCGGATGATCCCCGGGTCGGCGAGCAGGCGCTCCTCGTCGGCCTCCGTGAACGTCGCGACCTTGGCGATCTCGAAGTCCGCGAAGGCCGCGCGGAAGCCGGACCGACGGCGCAGGATGGTGATCCAGGACAGCCCCGACTGGAAGGCCTCCAGGCACAGGCGTTCGTAGAGGGCGTCGTCGCCGTGGACGGCCCGGCCCCACTCCTCGTCGTGGTAGGCCACGTAGTCCTCGGTGGACAGCGCCCAGGGGCAGCGCAGGGCGCCGTCGGGTCCGGCCAGCGCGTCGCTCACTGCTCGTCCTCCGGGTGCTTGCGCAGCGAGGTGGTGTGGCTCGCCGCGCGGGCACCGGCGAGTGCGGTCTCCAGGTCGGCGATCCGGGCGTCCCGCTCGCCGATCTCGGCGCCCAGTCGGCCGAGGGCGTCGTCGACGTCCGCCATGCGGTAGCCGCGTACGGCGACGGGGAAGCGCAGCGCGTCCACGTCATCGCGCTGCACCGGGCGGTCGTACGGCAGCGGATCCCGCAGAATCTCGGGCTCGGCGTCGGGAAAGCGGGTGCTCTCGCCGCCGCCCACCACGGACAGGGTGACCGCGGCGACCACGACGGCGAGCGCGACGACCAGGAACAAGAACATGAACATCGCTGAGGTCCCCACGCTCTGGTGCCGGCGCGGGTCGCGTCGGCGCGAAAGTACTGATGCTGACGAAAGCGGTCTGACGCTGCAAGTGTCAGGCTCCGATCGTGCCATGCGAGTCTGACAGTTAGGGTCGCAGGCGGCTCATCAGCGGCACTTACTGGGAGAGGTCATAGGGGATGCTCAGGCTGGGCAGGCGTGAATTCGACGCGCACGAACCGGTGATCATGGCGATCGTGAACCGGACCCCGGACTCCTTCTACGACCAAGGAGCCACCTTCCACGACGAGCCCGCCCTCGCTCGCGTGGAGCAGGCGGTGTCCGAGGGCGCCGCCATCATCGACATCGGCGGGGTCAAGGCCGGGCCGGGCGAAGAGGTGACGGCCGAGGAGGAGGCGCGCCGGACGGTCGGCTTCGTCGCCGAGGTGCGCCGCCGCTTCCCCGACGTGATCATCAGCGTCGACACCTGGCGGCACGAGGTCGGCGAGGCGGTATGCGAGGCCGGTGCCGATCTGCTCAACGACGCCTGGGGCGGGGTCGATCCGCGCCTGGCGGAGGTGGCCGCCCGCCACCGGGTGGGGCTGGTGTGCACGCACGCCGGGGAGTCGGAGCCGCGGACGCGCCCGCACCGGGTCGGGTACGACGACGTGATGGCCGACATCCTGCGGGTCACGCTCGGCCTGGCGGAGCGCGCGGTCGCCCTGGGGGTGCCCCGTGAGTCGGTGCTGATCGATCCCGGGCACGACTTCGGGAAGAACACCCGGCACAGCCTGGAGGCGACGCGGCGGCTGGGAGAGATGGTCTCCACGGGGTGGCCTGTTCTCGTCTCCCTGTCCAACAAGGACTTCGTGGGCGAGACGCTCGACAGGCCGGTCAAGGAGCGGGTCGTCGGGACCCTGGCGACGACCGCCGTCTCGGCGTGGCTGGGGGCGCGGGTGTATCGCGTCCACGAGGTCGCGGAGACGCGTCAGGTGCTGGACATGGTGGCGTCGATCGCCGGGCACAGGCCGCCGGCGGTGGCCCGGCGGGGGCTGGCGTAGCGGACGGACCGCGCGAGGGCGCCGGGGCGGTGCGCGGGTCCCCGTGAGGCCCCCCGCGTGGACGGGCGGCGGAGGGGCTGCCGTCTCAGCCC
>NZ_JBHWVI010000128.1:0-24739 GCF_042737005.1 Streptomyces sp. NPDC060027 | reverse complement strand
GCGCTGGATCGTCGAGCGCACCTTTGGCTGGCTCATGCACCACCGCCGGCTGGCCCGCGACTACGAAACCCACCCCCACCGCTCCGAAGCCATAATCCACATCGCGATGATCGACCTCATAAGCCGCAGACTCACCCGCGAATCCACCCCCAACTGGCGCGACGCCTGAACCTCGAACCAAACAACCTCACCGGGACAAAACGCTCTTTAACACAACGAGGTGGATTGGTCCTGAATACCATGTCTAGGACGAGAGTTGAGCGTTCGATTCCGAGGTGGGGCGTCACCGTGGATCGTGCCGGATGGAGGTGGGGCCGGCTTGAGCCGCTGTTGCCGCATCGTGAACGGCGCTTCGGGAATCCGGACCGCAAGCTGGTGCCGGGCAGGGAGGTGGTGCGCGGGATCCTGTAGGTGCCGCACACCGGGACCCAGTGAGGGATACCGCCTCAGGAGCTAGGCTTCGGCTCGGGCATACCGTGCTGGCGCAGGCTGCGGGACGGGAACGAGGCCGGCGTCTGGCAGCGGCTGCACGAAGTCCCGTTTGGGATCTGGACGAGCAATCGCAACGACGTCACTCAGTTGCTTGCCTTGCTCGTCGCGATCCCACCAGTCCGCGGCCGGGTCGGCCGTCCCTGCCGCAAGCCGGACTCGCTGGTCCTCGCTGGCGTCATCCTGCCCGCGATCGTCCGCCGCGAAATCCCGCATGGCACCGGACGGGACTGTAAGAAGTACGGCTGTGGCCCGTAGTCGGTGGTGATGCCGGGTAGCGGTCAGGGCAGGAGGATGCGGTGGCGGAGGAGGTCGAATCCGGTGCGTCCGTGCATCTGTCTCATGATTCTCTTGGTGTGGGTGTTGATGCCTTCGGTGCGGCCGTTGTGGTAGGGCAGGGTGAGGCCGGCGTTCACGGCGGACCGGTCGATTTCGAGACTGTTGGTGAAGCTGCGCAGGTGAGGAAGGTTGATGGCCCGGGCGGTTGTGATCCACTCGGTGAGTTTCATGTCGTTGCCCTCGGCCGGTTTCAGTAGAGTGGCGAAGCCGTGTACGAGATCGGCGAGTGCGGTCATCTCCGGGCAGGCCGTTGTGATCTTCTCCAGCAGGGTCGTTTCCTTCGGGCGCAGGGTTTCGGGGTCGGTGAGCAGGAGGCGGCCGGCGTGACATGGGGTGGGGTGGTGACGGGGCGGTCGCCTTCGGCGCGGCCCTGGTTGAGTAGCGGACCAGCAGGTTGGCGCTGCCGGTGTAGCCCAACTCCCGGATCTCTGCGAGGAGATGGGTGACCGGGACGGCAGGATCCTCGGCACGGCGCCGACACAGATGCTCGCGGTAGGGGGCGACGAGGGTGGGCCGGTAGGCGGGGGCGATGCGCAGGGCCTGGGGTTCAGGCATGCGGGCGTAGCGTTTGACGGTGTTCAGGGCCAGGCCCAGGCGGCGGGCGCAGTCGAGCAGGCCGGCGCCCTGGCCGAGGAGGTCGTGGATCTTGTTCCAGCGTTCGCGGGTGGTCTGCTCGCGTACTCCGCCGGGGCGGGGCGGGGCGGGGCGGGTTGATGGTGGCCCAGCATCCGGCGTGGGTGCGGACCTTGAGCTGGACTTTGTCGCAGAGATTTCGCCAGAGGTGCCATCGGTCGCTGACCTGCACCGCGTCGGGCAAGGCTCGGCGGACGGCCTCGGCGTAGGTGGCCGAGCCGTCCCGGCACACGACCTTGACACCAGGGTGTTCGCGCAGCCAGGACTCCAGGGTGGCCGCCTCGCGGTCGGGCAGGACCGCCACGCGTCGGCCGGTCTCGGTATCCGTGATGATCGTGGCGTAGCGGTGGCGGCGCAGGGCGAAATCGTCCACGCCGATCACCCGCGGGATGGCCTGCTGAGGCAGCGGCAGGCGCCGCAGATGACGCAGTGCGGTACTCCGGGAAGCGGGCACGGCCAGCAGGCCGGCCAGGCGTGCGGCCGCCCGGCCGCATAACTCCCGCGCCACCTGGGATATCTGCCCGACAAGACGCACCGTGCGGCGCTGACGGCACTCCAGCAGTCCGGGAATCTGCTCGTGGAAGGTCTGGCGCCGGCAGCCCAGAGCCGGACAGACCAGCCGCCGTACGCGTAGGTGGTCGACGACCTGCCGGCCGTCGACCGGCACGTCCCTCACCGTTCGGCGGTGATAACCGTGCACCTTCGCCGTCGGCGTCCCGCACACCGGGCACGGCACCGCCACGTCCCGGGGCCGGGCCGAGACCACCACCGCGTCACCGCCGTCCGCCACATCCTCGACGACCAGCGCCGAAAGCCCGGAAAACACCGTCCCCGTAAGGGAGTTGATATCCACCACAAGATCATGATCAAGGGAGGCTCCCCGGCGTCACCACCGACTAGATGCTGTTGGTGATCTTCATTCGTTTCGGTGAAGTCATGTCGTGGTTGGCCTGTGGATCGGTGCGGTGTGCTGCGCTGGTCTGGGCGGGGTGGTTCGAGCGGTCGGAGGGGTGGCCGCGATGTCGATGGGTTCAGGTTCGGGGCGGATGATTCCGTCGTTGACGGTGCGGATGGCGCGGGCGAGCAATCCGCGGGGCACGGCGGCCATGTGGGTGCGTGACCGGTTGGACGAGTTGTTCACCGATGAGCATTTCGCCGATTGGTATCCGGCTGATGGGCGGCGGGGGTTGTCGCCGGCTCGTCTGGCGATGGTGTCGGTGCTGCAGTACGCGGAGAACCTCACTGATCGGCAGGCCGCCGAGGCGGTCCGCTGCCGGTTGGACTGGAAGTACTGTCTGGGCCTCGAGCTGGATGATTCGGGCTTTGACCATTCCGTGCTCAGCGAGTTCCGGGACCGCATGGCCCAAGGAGATCGGGCGGATCGGCTGCTGGCCGTGATGGTCGACCACCTGGTCGCTGCGGGCCTGGTCAAGCGGCGTGGTGCGGTGCGCACGGACTCCACGCATGTACTCGCTGCCGTTCGCAAGCTGAACCGGGCGGAGTTGGTCACCGAGACACTGCGGGCCGCTCTGGAGCAATTGGCTCTGGCGGATGAGCAGTGGCTGGCGCCGTTGATCACAGCTGATTGGGCGGACCGGTATGGACGTCCGGCCATCTACCATCGACTTCCCAAGGGCAAGGCGGCCTTGGAGGAGTACGCGCTGCAGGTCGGTGCAGACGGAATGCGGCTGCTGAGGGCCGTTTTCAGCGATCAGGCCCCGCCGCGGCTGCGGGGTTTGCCGCAGGTGGAAATTCTGCGGCGAGTGTGGGTGCAGCAGTACTGGTTCGACAGCTCGGGGCGGCAGCGGTGGCGGGGACCGAAGTCCACCAAGGACCGGTTGAGCAGGCGCAACATGCCGCGCAGAGCCGCTTCGCGTCCCGAAGCGGCGGGAAGGCCGGACCCGGAGAAAGCCAGTGTTCCGTGGGCCAGCATGGAGATCATCTCTCCCTATGACGCCGAGGCTCACTACAGCCAGAAGCTCACCGCGTCCGGAAAGAAGGAGTGGATCGGCTACCGCGATCACCAGAGCGAAACCTGTGGTGACGGTCCGCACGTGATCGTGCAGGTCACCACCCGGCCGGCGCCCGAGCAGGACATCGACGCCCTCGAACAGATCCATCAGGACCTGGCCCGGCAGGGGTTCACGGACCTGGAGCATTTCGTCGATGCCGGATACATCACTCCCGAATCCATCGACCGGGCCGCCCGCGCCCACCGGGTGGTACTGACCGGTCCGGTTCGGGCCGACCCGAGGGCCCGTGAGCATCCCGGCTTCACCAAGGCCGACTTCACCCCTGATTGGGAGGCCCGCACCCTCACCTGCCCCCGCGGGGTGACCAGTCATCCCTGGAAGGCGACGCGGGGTGACGGGCATGAACGGCTGTCCGTGCTGTTCCCCAAGCCCGCCTGCCGGGTCTGCGAGGCCCGGCAGGAATGCACGGGCACTGCAGAAGACCGCAGCCGGCACATCATCTTGCTGCCCCAGCACCTGCAGGAGATCCAGACCCGGATCCGACGCGAGCAGGACACTGTCCAGTGGCGGCAGCACTATGCGATCCGGGCCGGCTGCGAAGCCACCGTCTCCGAAACCGTCCATGCCCACGGACTGCGGCGTTGCCGCTACCGGGGCATGGCCAAGACACACGTCCAGCACGTTCTCACCGCCGCCGGAACGAACATCATCAGACTGAGCGGACACTTTCCGCCGGATACTTTCCCGCCATGCCAGCCCCGTCCGGCCAGCCGATTCAAGCGACTCTGCCGAACCCTGACCCTCTGAAGATCACCAACAGCATCCCCGGGCCAGAGCCGTTCATTGGACAGTCCCCAACCGTCGCTGTCACGGACATCCCGAAAGAAGACCGCTGCCTGCGCCCCACTTTGACTCATAGCGCAGCGTCCGCAGGCTGGTCCGATCCCTGGAGAGTATGGCTCTGATGACTGCCTGCGCGAAGTCCAGACGCACCACGTTGGGTGCGGAAGTGGTCGGCGGCGGCGACCGTGGCCAGCACAAGAGCTGTGGCAGTGGCAGCGGCCCATCCCGCGAAGGCAGTCGCAAAGCCAAATGGAAGGGAGGCCGTAGCACCAAGAAGGCGCTCAGCGGTGGGTCCGGTGCCGAGCACGGCTCGGTATCCGGCGTGGCCCAGTAGAAAGATCGTGGTGCCGCAGCCGAGCCACCACGGATTGGCATGGTGAGCGAAGTGGTGGATGGCATCGGTAATGCCTGCGGCGATGAGGATGACGCCGATGACCATGACCAGGTGACCGAAACCGAAGGGGTACATGGCCAAGAGCTCCCGGCGGCGATCGGGGGCCCTTTCAAGCGTGGTGGCGGCGCGGTCTTCGTCTCCGTTGAAATAGATCCACCAGAGACTTGCGGCTATGGCGATGCCCAAGGTCACTCCGAAAGCCAGAGTGAGGCCGACCGCTGCTCCCTGCGCGCCCATGCCGATCGCGATCACGGATTCACCCAGGACGAGGATGATGATGAGGCCGTGCCGTTCGACGAAGTGGTGGGGCTCGATGACGAAGCCGCGCACACCTCCGAGGATCGGTGAAAGAGCGAGTACAAGGATGGCGGTGCTCCAGCACAGCCAGACGCCAGGGCCAGGCAGGCGGGGGGCTGCCAGGACGAGCAACCCGGCGGCAGTGTTGAACGGCACGGTGCGCACGATCGCGCGCTGGGCGGATGCTCGGTCAGCGGACAGGAAGAGCAGACAGTGGATGCCAACTGCCGCCAGGTAGGCGAGCGGGAAGGCAACACCGTCGGTGTCGAAGGCAAAGGGCAGATCCAGGCCCATGATGAAGAACGCCATCATCGCCAAAGCCAGCAGAAGCCGAACTGCCGCGGCATCCGGGCGGACAGCATTGGTGAGCCAGCTGAACCCCAGGAACATCCACCACACCACGGCCAGGGGCAGCAGGGCGTGGAGCAGACCTGGCAAGCCAGGATGCGACTCGATGTGGTGCGTGACCTGAGTGATGACGAAGACGAAGACGAGATCGAAGAAGAGCTCGATCGATGTCACTGCGCCCGTTGCCGCTTGAGTGCGCAGTCTGCGTCGCCGGGGCGTGTATAGGCTCAATTGCAGTCCTCGTCCTCGTGTCCTCTGTCTCGGCGGCACCTGCAGTGCCGTCGGCCTGCGCCGGGCCGCCAGGCGCGGGTGCAGCGCAGTCAGCCGAACCCTCGCCCACGATCCGCCTGACGCAGAGGCGGCCGGGAAGCGGATCGCAGACCATGCGCGCCAGGAATCCCGAATGTGCGCAAGGGTTGCTAGTGTCCTGCGCCGGAAGTTCGTAGAGAGTTCCAGCGGTGCCGGCAACGGCGGCGCGCCTGGTCGGCGGGCGAGGTCTGGCATCGGCAGCGCACGACAACTACGAAGAGATTTCCGGCGCAGGCCACTAGTTAGGCGGCAGTTGCGGAGCTGTGATGCGTCGTCGGTACGCGACTGTGTTGGCTCGGAGCTGGAGAGTCGAAGAAGGTGAGCAGGACCATCTGGCGACACCATGCCATCCGTTCCGCGTAGCGCAGCGGGTTGTCTCCTGCCTCCTGCGCGACATGGCGGATGCACGCGCCGTTGAGATCGGTGCCGAGTTTATGGAGCACCGCGCCCCTGATACGGTTCAGTGCCGGGTGGCTGCTTGGTTCCAGTGACGTACAGAAGAGCGCGTAAGTCAGTGCCGTAAGTACGTCCTCGCCTACCGCCTGGCCGGCTGGGGTAGTGAGACGCATATTTTCCATGCTCATGAAATCACATCCAGTTCCGCATCCGGAGCCCGATCTGGTTGCTTGGACCGGTTTTCGGGACTACGGCTATTCGTCGGCAAGGGAATCGAGTCATCGAAGCGGCTGGGCTGACTCCGATGCTGTCGAACGCGCCGGGGCATGGTTCTCAAGCTGTTGCGGACTCCACCGTCGCTAGGAACGAGAGGCCGACCACTTCGTGGTCCGTCGCCGGAGTCGCCTGCACTCTCATTTGCTGCCGTCAGCCGGCCAAGTGAGCTGACCTCAGGTATCTGCGGTCGGAGAGCTGACCCGCTTGACCGGAGCGTGTAGCAGTGCGCGCGGCACCGGGAGGATCCGAGCCAGGGGTGCTCCCTTCGGCAGGGCGAATCCGCCGGGGCCGTCAACCCGCATGACAGGGGCAGGGTTGAAGGGGTAAAGGTCGGTTGAGATGATGCCGCGCAGCCCTTCCAAGTGACGCGCAGAGTAGCCATCGATGAGCGTGGACCAGCCGCTCGGAGTGGCTACGAAGAGCCAAGGAACGACGGTGATGTGGGGTTCCTGCAGTTGATCGGCCACGCGGTTTGCGTAATTGGTGAGGAGTTTGAGAGCGGTACCCGACAGGTTTGCTCCCACATCGTCCCAGAGTGCGGCCAGCTTCCGTGCAGGGCGATCTATTTTGACGAACGGTCCGGAAACGTAAGATCCGTCATAGCGTCCATTGATTCTGCATATGGTACGGACGTCGGCGTAGGAAAGCGTCTCCTGATAGGGGTGACCTTCAGCCGGTCCAGTAGACGTTACGAATTCGCTGAAGCTTCTTATGGTGAAGCATTCCGGTCCACCGAGATCGATGATGCGGCTTTCCTGGTTTACCCATGAATCCGACCGTTCTCCTTGGACGAGTCGGCGGTACTTTCCTGTTTGTTTCCTTCCCTCGCGTCGCGTCGTGTATTCCGGGTCGTAGAATTCGTCGAATTCTGTCACGAGGGCCGGGTTGGCGCGGATGCGTTCCGTGCGGAGGGATGTCTTGGCGAGCAGCGGAGTGAGGCATGCCAGCTCTCCGCGGTTGAGTGCGGTCGCCGTGTTGATCGACAGGGGGTCGAGACGGAGGACCAGCGGGACGAACTTTGTATCGTCGGCAATGACCGATTCGCCGACATGGATGCGGCATCGCCTGTTGAACGCCGGCCCCAGGAGGATGCAACTACCTGGCGCGGCACGGGCCAGCAGGCCCGTCCAGATGTGGATCTCTCCGTCCGCCGTCCACATGAAGCCCTGCTTGAGGAGCCGGTGCCAGTACCCGTCCTGCTCAAGGACTCCGGCGGCAATCAGCCGGGGAAGTGCAGCGGCGTGCAGCGCGCTGATGCGTTCCTTGACGTCACGACTCGTCCGGAGTCTCGGCGGCCGGGAGGCTTCCAGGATCATGGTAGGAGCGAGCCTCAGTTGCACGCCGGCACCGTTGCCTTCGAGGAACGGCTTGCAGCCCTGTGACGCCCTGACCGGAATAGAGCCGTCGAGTGTCTGAGAGCGCTTTTCGGCTATGAAGAAGCCGTCGAGTGCATCCATTATTTCCATTGAATGGCTGACTGTCGTGAAATCTTCCACTCTCGCCTGAATGTCTGCCACTCCCATGGTGTCCTCTTTCCTTTAAGAGGAAACCCCGACCTGGCGGCAATGAATGATCCGCAGGCCGGGGTTTCTTCAAATCTGTCCGGATCAGCCAGAGATCAGGATTTCATTGTGGTTCGGAATGATCGCGGCAGCGTATGCTCCCGTCTCACTCTCATCATCGAAATCCTCTTCAAAGTCGACGATGACGACATTCTCGTCGATAGAGTTCATGACTGGCCTCCTTTGGCCGTGTTGCCCATAGGGCTTCGTTTGAACCTTGATGTGCGGGATGCAGGCGTGGATTTTCCGCGACTGCATTCCCACGCTTAGGAAGTTTTTCACTCGTCACCGTCGATTCACTGAGTATTTTGTACTCAACTCCAGAGTCCTCGGTAACGCCCGTGCCCCGGAGAAGAACAGGGCCGCCGGGGCGCGGACGGTCGGGCGCTGATTCTGCTCGTCACCGTCCAGCCAGGCACTTCCCTGGGCGGCACCGGATGCATCTTCCGCCTGCAGCACAGGCCGGGCCCGATGCCAGGCACAGGATCGGTCCCATCCGAGGAGCTCCTGATCCGATCGCGGCCCTCGTCCGGCGATCCGAGCATTGATTGCTCAGGCGGAGCGGGTACCAGATGTCTAGATTCGTGACCGTCCAGGCAGACATGAAAGCGCGTGGCGGTGGATGTTCACCGAGCCGGAGCGTGCTCCGCGCACGTCTCTTCCCCACCCGCACCATCACCTGCAGGCCGTTCCTGACCATTGCGGCTTCGGTATCGCATAGCCCCGGTCCACCGTGGCTACCCGCGATCCGGCAACGGATAGGGGCTCCGATGGAAGTTGCCCTCTGCCCAGCACGCCGACGCAACTGAGGGGACCACGTGAACCGCTCCGCTGACACATGGTCAGAGCAGGCGAAACGCATCCCTGGCGCAGACGAGGCCGCGCTGCGCCGCTCTGTATCGCGGGCCCGAGTTCACGGGGACAGCCGATCACGGATCCGCGCGCAGTTGGCTCTGGCGCAGGCGTGGCAGAAAGAGGGGCAATACCGCCGCGCGGGACTGCTCCTGCGGCTGACCCTGGCCTCCGCCGAGACCGAATACGGTCCGCGCTCCACAGAAGTCGCCGCCATATGCAACGCGTGGGCCATGGTCGGCAAATACGCCGGCACGTTCGAGCTGGCCGAGGCACTTTACCGTCGGTCCCTGGCAATACTTGAGGAACTTCACGGCCCTTGGCATGCCAGTGTGGCAGCTGTGTGTCACAACATCGGCGGGCTTCTGCATGCTCAGGGGGAGCATGCTCGGGGGGAGCCCTGGGCACGCCGCTCCGTCGTGATCCGCGAGAGACTGATGGGACCGGACCACCCGCACACCGCGGCTGACCGTGCCGCATGGGCGGCTCTCCTGGAGGGGCTGGGCCGCTACCAACAGGCACGAGAGATTCTGCAGCGCACACTCGACGCCTATCTGCAGATGTACGGGGAGGAGCACTACGAGACAGCCATCACTTGGCACAACCTGGCAGCACTCGCGCATCGTTCGGGCGACCTTGACGCCGCCCGTGTGGGCTACGAGCGGGCGTTGAGGGCAAAGGAACGTGTGCTGGGTCCTGGCCATCCCGAGTGTGCGGTGACTGTCGTCAACTTGGCCGCATTGCACCGTGATGCGGGCGAGGCCGCGCAGGCGCTGGCTCTGTATCGGCGCGCCGTCGATGTCCTGGAGCCGGCTGTTGCACCTGGCCATCCCGTCCTGATGGCGGCCCGCGCCGGGGTTGAGTCTTCGACGGTCGTGCAGTGAATTCGGGCGCCTGTAGGGGCTGTTCCCGCTCTGCGGTGAGGTGGCAGTAACCCCCGCCACCGTTCCAATGACTGAACCTTCAATCCTGCCATGTGAGCACAGCACCGAGTTCGCCCCGCCCGGCGATGCCCAGCTTGCCGTACACCTTCTGCAGGTGATTATTGATCGTTCGCACCGAAAGATGAAGCTTGGCAGCTGCCTCCGCACTGGTCAGACCGCTGCGTACCAGCTCTGCAACCTCACGCTCGCGGCCCGTCAGGGAGGCGACGGTCTCAGATCTGGGGATTCCGGGAGTGCTGGCGCCCTCGCAACGGCTGATCAGCCGGGCCGCACGATTGGCCTCAGCTGTTGCCCTGCGCTCCTGCCCGGAGGTCCGATAGGCGGTGCATGCCTGGGTTGCCGCCTCAGCGGCAACCAGCAGTGCGCCGGCCTCCTCGAACCACGCTGCGGCATCGCTCAGAGCCGCGGGATCCCCGTTCGCTGCGGCAGAGGCATGTGCAGCACGGGCGTGGACCATGGGGCTGTTGCAGCGAGCAGCCAGCGCCGCCAGCTCGTCAACGGCGGGCTCTGGATCTCCGAGGCGGACCATATCGTGCAGTAGCGCGGCGGCCACGGCCAATTGGCCCCGATCGCAGGCCTTACCTGCTTCCGCCCGCAGATGAGCCACCGCAGTATCGATGTCGCCGCTCGCCGCTCTTGTCCAGGCGTGCGCCTTCGCGTTCAGACCGTCCCAGTCCACGGTCGGCTGGAGCAGTTCGGCTTCCCTCAGCCGCTGACGTGCGGAGTCGGCGTCCCCCAACTGTCCATAAGCCACTGCCATACCGGTCAGGGCCATGCGCTTCGGGGCCTGGTGATGCCGCTGCGCCAATCCGACAACGTCCCGATACCAGCGCACTGCGGCGCGCAGGCGCCCGCGCTGAAGCAACAGATGGCCGAGGAACGCCTCAAATGTTGCCAAAGCATAAGGAACATGGTCGGTAATGGCTGCCGTCACCGACTTCCGCAGGGCCGCGCAGGCCTGTTCCAGGTCGCCGCTTTCGGCCAGGACATAGGCATTGAGTAGATAGTCAGTGCCGGGGTGCAGGAAGAACACGAAACTCTTGGGCTGCGCGCGCCGATAGGACTCCGACGCATCCAGTAGAGCCTGCGCCTTTGCGACATCGCCATGTACACAGTGCGCGCCCACATCGGCAAGGGTTCTCAGCGGTGATCCGGCCGGGTTGGGGTGGGGCGTTGCCGCAAGAGTGCGCAGGGCTTCGCCGATCCGGCCGCTGAAGAACTGGTTCGTTGCCTGGCCGGCGGCGATTTCTGCCTGTTCCCTGCCGGAGAGGGACGCGAACGCCTCGGCAAGCTTCACATCCGACGCCTCCAGTTCGAGGAGCTCCCAGTAGAGACCATAAGATGCGGCGAGGACGGCCTGCGTCTTGACGGCCCCTGTGGCTGCCCCTGTTGCTGCGGCGGCCAGCGATTCCCCGGCTGCGTCCACCAGCCCCTGGCTCGTCAGTGCCTCGGCCAGCAGAAGTGCGCCTTCCACATTCTCCTCGGTGCGCAGGATGCCCCGTGCCAGACGTTCCACAGAGGGGAAGTCGAACTCCAGCCGGGCCAGCCTGGCTGCACGCAGCAGCAAGGCCGGGTCGGCTGTCCCCGATGCCTCCAAACGCCACGTTGCGATGCGAAGCACGTCCTCGCTGCGGCGAGCTCCCAGCGACTCCAGTCGTGTCGCCTGCTGCGCAAGGATTGCTTTGGTTGTGTCCGGTTGCATGAGAGAGCGGATGACGTTGCCGTGCATAGGATGAGACAACCGAAGCTGATGACGGCGATCCGCGACGGCGACACAGAGCAACCCGGAGCGCTCCAGTCGTTCAATGGTCTGGATCAGTAGGTGTCTGTCCCGTCCTTCGATGGCCAACTCGTCCACTCCGAGCGGTTCGCACAGGGCCAGGCGGTCCAACACTTCCTGTGCTTCTTGTCCTGCCTCTTGCAGTCGATTTTTCACCAAGTCGGTCAAGGAATCCCCGGGTTCCAGATGGCCAGCCAGCAGCCACATTCCGTCCTGATCGAAAAGCTTTCTTTTCTGAAGGGAGACGACAAGCAATTCCCGCAGATACGTCAGGTTTCCCTGACACGCCCTCCAGATCTGATCCACAGTCATTTCGCCGACTGGGCCGTCGAGCAACCTCACCAGCAGGCTTTGGAACTCGGCCTCGTCCAGAGGGTGAAGGTCGACGCGCATCGACCGGTCCCGGGACCACAGGGCCGGTACGGCGTCCGGAACTGGTTCACCCTGGGGAACAGTGGACACCAGGAAGATCAAACCGCCGTCGAGGAGCTGCGAGAGAACAACGAGCGACAGCTGGTCCAACCGGTGCAAGTCGTCAACGAGAATCACAAGCCGTGTGCTGCCTGAGATCTTCTGGACGGACAGCTTCACCTGCTTGAAGAGCTCGAGCATGTGCAGCCCTGCACCGATGTCTTCGGGTGAGGTCACGATGCCTGCGACGAGCTCGTGCGGCACCAAGGGGCTCAGCGGACTGAGAGGGATATGCGAGTTGCCAGGAATGGAATCCAGGCGAAGAGTGCTGAAGCCTGCGGCCTTCGCAACACTGAGGAACTCCTCGCCCAGCCGCGTTTTCCCGACCCCCTGGGTGCCATGGATGAGAATTGCACAAAGATTCGACTCGAGGCTGTGACGGAAGAGATCAAGCTCCGCAGCGCGCCCGGTAAAAGGCCATGCGTCTGCGACATTCCGCTGGACTGTCATGGATCGATTCTACTTCCGTGCGATCTGTAGAATGTTCTAGTTGATGGGCGGTATCGCTTCGGCGAACTGGTGCCCCCGAGATGAGAGGCTGGCGGTGGAACCCCGGGCACGGAAGCGGCTGGCTCTCGCTGCGGCACAACCATCACGGACAGAGCCTTCGAGGGAAGCTCGGCACAATCGGATGCTTCTCGACACAGCAGAGCATCTGCCGTGACCGCGGTCGCCTGCTTGGTTGCGGCGCGGGCGCTGTAGCGGTGTAGCGAGAACCAGAGCGTCGCAGCCTCTTTGTGGACAGGTGTGCCTGCAAGGTGATCTTTGCCTCTCACCTCCTTGCCCGCTGAGGCATGAAAAGATCGTCGCCGTGGCAGCTGCTGCCTCTGTGGCGTACGCATGGCCCCCGGGTGTCGGTTGCGTGGTGAGCATGCCTGCGCTGTGAGGGACGAACCTTTGCCGATCCGCCACTTTGAACCCAATGTAGGGGCCTTGGGGTGACGGTGGAACCGGTCGGCGTGAACGCACTGTCTCGAATCGTGTACGGAAGAAGAAGGAGTTTCGGTGGGACGGGCTCCGACAGTTGGTGCGTGCCTCGCCTGCCGGGCAAGCCGCGTACGCCGGGTTCCTGCCGCGTAGCTGCTGGTGAGGCGGTAGGTCTTGCAGGGAAGGGCAAGCGGCTTCCGTGAAACCCTGACGGCTTTCCCGCTGTTTGTGCGGCTCGTATGTAGCCTGTCGATGGACGCTTTGGCGGTGAATTCAAGACTTTGTGGCGTTCGGCCCGGCGGTAACTGCTGGCCGTGTGCGTCAGCGATCGATCAGAGTGAAGCGGGGTGGAGGACCCGGTTCGAGGTGTCGGTGTCTGCGGGGAACGGTATCCCTGCCCGCCCTTAAGTCCAGCGGGGATACCGGTAGGTGCAGGGGCAGCGTTGAAGGGGACCCGGCCGCTGTACCGGCCGTCCGGTGAGGGCTGGAGCGAGGCCGCCGGTCCTACGGTTCTGCCCTCCCCAGCCCTGGATGGGCGGAGGAGGAAGCGGGACTGCCTGTTGCCGGGGTGGGGCTACTTCAGCCATCCGCTGGCGAGGGCCTGCACTGCTGAGCCGTCAACATCGGAGAGTTTGATGCTGGCGGTCTTCTGGCCCCAGTCGGAGGTCAGAAGACGGAAGGGAGGCCGCTCCGAGGTCAGCGCGGTCAGCACCGTGTCAGCGACCTCTGCGGGAGACTGTGCTTCATCGAGGAGCCCGAAGAGCACCTTCAGCCAAACTCGCAGAACATCGGCGTATGGTCCGGCCTTGGCGACCTCATCGTCCAGGTCGACGCCGACATTGTTGACGAACTCGGTCGCCACGGCACCCGGTTCGACGACTGAGACGGTCACGCCCAACTCGGCCGCCACCGGCGCCAGGCTCTCCATGTAGCCCTCGACGGCAAACTTGGCCGCGCAGTAGGCCTCGTTGAAGGGCTGGCCGATGATTGCGCCAACGCTGGTGACGGTGATCAGGCGGCCCTTAGAGGCTCGCAGATGCGGCAGCGCGTCCTTGGAGACCTGGAGCGTGCCGAAGTAGTTAACCTCCATTACTTCGCGCACGCTGGCCATGGAGTCGTTCTCGAGTGTTCCCAGGTGCCCGATACCCGCGTTGTTGACCACTGCATCGAGACGACCGTAGTCGCTCACGAGGTTCTCGATGGCGGTGGCGACGGAAAGCTCGTCGGTGACGTCGAGCTTGCGGATGTCGAGTTCAACTCCTGCATCTGCGGCAGCCTGGCGCAGGGCACCTGCACGCTCCGTGTCTCGCAAGGTCGCTACCGTCTGCCAGCCGGCACGGGCGGCTGCGATGGCGGTGGCCAGGCCGATACCTGAGGAAGTTCCGGTGATGAGGACAACTTTTGAAGACATATCGCTGGGTCCGCTTTCGTGGGAGGTCACCATTAAGGTGCGTGTACACACACCTTAATGATTCCGTGTGCACACACGCAAGCGGTAGGATGGGTTCCATGCCGCCCAAGAAGCTCACGCCGGCCGAGATGCCCCCGGCCGACTACGCCTTCTACGGCCTCGTCTGGGCCGGAACCGTCCTTACCGAACACCTGGACCGTGCCCTGACCAAGGCTCACGATCTGCCGGTTTCCTGGTTCGAAGTGATGCTGTGGCTCGCCACCAGTACCGAACCCGTGTCGGCGTCGGTACTCGGGAACAGCACGATGCTCAGCCGTACTCAGGTTTCTCGCGTGGTCGATGCGCTCCAGAGCCGTGGCCTGGTCGCCCGCACCCAGTCTCCGCGTGATGCCCGTTCCGTCGAGGTGTCCCTCACGGAGGAGGGTCGTCGTGTCTTCGAAGAAGCTGATGCAACACGCCGCGCTTGCCTGGCGCCGGTCTTCACCGATGTGCTGGATCATCGCGACATCGAGGCGCTGAACACGGTGTGGCACAAGTTGAAGGCGAGTCAGGACTTCTGACCGTCCGCAGCCTGGCATGGTGCGGGTGGCTAACCCAAGGCGCTGGGCATCCATGCTCCCTGCAACGTCGACACGCGTCGTGCGAAAACCGCGGAGTGGGCTTCTGGGGGCCAGTCGCCGGGATCTGTCTGGCCTCGTCTGGGGGACGTGCTCGCCGTATGTCGTGAGCAGGGCCGGGCCTTTCGCGATTCGGCTCGGGGCTCGGGCGGTACTGGCGGGCTGTACTTCCGTTCGATCAATATCGGTCGACACGGCGTGTGCCTCTCGGGCTGGTGCCTCGTGGTGGATGGGCTGAGGCCATGAGGTGGTGTCGGCTCGCGATGCGGTGGAGATCTGATCGATGCGGCCGAGATCTTGCCGGCCCGGGCGGGGCCAGCCGGTCGCTTCTGTTGCAGCGCGGGCCGGCGGGGTGTGCCCGGTTGCGCAGTGCTGGTGATCTGTCATCCCGACGATGTGGTGAAACGGCGATCTTGAAGGGATGCGTTCACAGTCTGGAGTGAGTGAGGTCAGGGGATGCCTTGTGGCTGACCCAAGCACGTGTTGCCGTCTATGGAGCGGGGCATTTGATACTCGGCACCTCCTCGCCGCGGACGCCTTGCAGGGCCGCCGAGCAGGTGCACAGGGATTTGTGTCGCTGTTCCCCGGCTCCTGATTGCGTCCGAGGTCCTGAGGTCTGCCAACCAGAGGTGTCCGGTCTAGGTCTGCGCACCTGTGGTGGCGCGCTGTGCGAGAACGGTCAGGGCGAGTTGGGCCCAGTGAATGTTCTCGTGCTCGAAGGAGATGCCGCGCAGGAGGGTCAGGTAAGGACCGACTCGTTCCGAGTGGGTTAGATGATCCCCTTCGGTGCGTCCGTTGAGCAGGCGAGTGCGGAGCCTTTCGTACCCGGCCAGTTTCGTCTTGGACCGCTCGAGTTGTTGGGCGAGTGCCGCCTGGACGGCCGGGACGTCGCCGACGTCCACGGCCTGGACCTTCACCATCAGTTCGTTCCGGATAGCACCCGACTTGGCGGGTTCGGAGGTGAAGTCGTGCAGTGCGCCGAGTCCGGCCTCGGTGAGCGAGAACAGCCGCTTGTTGGGTCTGCGTGCCTGCTGGACAACACGTGCCGCGATCAGGCCCTCCTGCTCCATCCTCTCCAGCTCCCGGTAGAGCTGTTGCGGGGTTGCCATCCAGAAGTTGGCCACCGAGGCGTCGAACCCCTTGGCCAAGTCATACCCCGATGCCTCGCCTTCCAGGAGCGCGGCCAGGACCGCGTTGCGCAATGCCATGCACTCACCTTACTCTACAAACATTCTAGTCAATGAATTGAATAGTAGGAGAGTTTCATGAAGCCGTTCCGGGAAGCTGTCGAAGCGCGCAACCACGACGCGGTCGAGGCGCTGCTCGCCGAAGACGTCGTGTTCACCAGCCCGGTGGCGTTCAAGCCCTACCAGGGCAAGGCGATCACTGCGGCGATCCTGCGCGCCGTCATCCGCGTCTTCACCGATTTCCACTACGTCCGCGAGATCGAGAGCACCAACGGCAGAAACCATGCGTTGATCTTCCAGGCGACCGTCAATGGCAAGGAGGTCACCGGATGCGACTTCCTGCACGTTGACGACGACGGCAGGATCGACGACTTCATGGTCATGGTCAGGCCGCTGTCGGCGGCCACCGCCCTGGCCGAGGCCATGGGGGCGCAGTTCGACCGGATTCAGAAGGAGGCACTGACCGGATGAACGACTTCGACGCGATCGTCATAGGAGCGGGCAACGCCGGTCTCACGGCGGCAACCACCCTGCAGCGTGCCGGAGTTCGAACGCTCCTCGTGGAACGGCACAACGTTCCCGGCGGGTGCGGCACCTCGTTCCGGCGTGGCCGGTTCGAGTTCGAGACGGCCCTGCATCAGCTCTCCGGGGTCGGGGCGCAAGGGCAGGAATACTCCCTGCGGGGGCTGTTCGAGAGCCTAGGCGTGGCTGACAAGCTGGATTTCATCCAGGAACACGACCTGTACAGGTCACTCGTGCCCGGCCACCATGATGTGACCCTGCCCGCAGACTGGGACGGCGCCATCGATGCCCTCGAAGTCGCGTTTCCCGGCAACCGCGACCGGGTCGCACGATTCTTCCAGCTGCTGAAGGACATCACGTTCTGGCAGATCGCTGCGATGCGCGGGATGCCACGGGAAAGTATCGACCCGGTGCTGTTCGGCCACGGCTTGCGCCCGGCCAAGGACGTGCTGGACGAGTACTTCGACCACGACGGACTGAAACACGTACTCGGCATGTACTGGACCTACCTGGGTCAGCCCCCGTCCAAGCTCTGCTTCCAGGACCTCGCCCTCACTCTGTTCGCCTACCTCGAGTTCAAGCCCTGGCACGTGCGCGGCGGCTCGCAGGCCATGTCGACGGCCATCCTGGACTCCTTTCTGGAGGCCGGTGGACAGGCCCGGTTCAACACCGCGGTGGAAAAGATCCTCACAAGCGGAGGACGCGCGTTCGGTGTCCGACTTGATGACGGACAGGACGTCACGGCCGTCGACGTCGTCTCCAACGCCTCCCTTCCAGTCACCTACGGCATGCTCGAGCCCTCCGCCGTGCCGTCCGCAGTCCGCAGAGACCTGGCCACTCGCAGGATCGGTGTGTCGGGGTTCGTTCTGCACATGGGACTGAACACCACTCCAAAGGATCTCGGGTTCACCACCAGCACCAGCTTCGTCAACCTCGACACCGACAACGACCGCACCTACGACGGATGGTCCTCGCTCGCCGAGCCGGCCCGCGGGATCTGCATGTCCTCCTACGACGTGGCACCCATCGGGTTCGCGCCGTCCGGAGCAACGCACGTCAGCCTGATGACTCTGCAGTACGCCGAGGCGTGGAACAAGATCGAGCCCGCCGACTACGCGCGCACCAAATTCGCCTACGCCGAGACCCTCCTGGACGTGGCCGAACACATGACGCCGGGCATTCGCGACACGATCGAGGAGATCGATGTCGCCACCCCGATGACGATGATGCGCTATCTCGGCCACCCCGGCGGCGCGATCTACGGCTACGACCAGGACGCCACCGAAGGCTGGCTATTCCGCGACAGCGAACGACACACCCACGTCCCCGGCCTGCACCTAGCCGGATCCTGGGCCGGCATCGGAGGCTTCCAACCCACCCTCGAAGCCGGTGCCCGCGTGGCCCGCCGCCTGCTGAGGTCCAAGACCGCCTGACCATCGGAGACCGCCATGAAACACCCCCTCGCCGACCAATTCGACGGCGCTGCACAGATTCAGGAAGAACTCGAAGCCCGCGCAGCCGACACCAGCGACCACCCGGCCCGAACCCGCCTGACGGTCGACGCCTTCCACCCCAAGCGTCTGACCCTGACCGTCGCCGAAGTGATCACCGAGACCGCGACGACCCGCACCTTCCGCCTGCAGCGGTCCGGCGGCGGCAACCTGCCGCCGTTCCTGGCGGGCCAGTACATCAACGTGTTCGTCGATCGCACCAGCCGCCCGTTCGCGATCTCCTCAAGCCCAGCCCGACTCGACCACTACGACCTGACCGTCCGCCGGGTCCCGCACGGCCGCGTCAGCAACCACCTCATCGACACGCTCACCGTCGGCGCCGTCCTCACGACGACCGGGCCGATGGGCACCTTCCACCACAACCCGCTCTTTCACGGGGACGACGTGGTGTTCCTTGCGGGAGGCTCCGGAGTTGCTCCGGCGATGAGCATGATCCGAGACATCGTCGACCACAGTCTCAAGCGTCGATTCCATCTCATATACGGCTCCCGCAACATCGGCGATGTGATCTTCAGGGCAGAGCTCGAAACGCTCGCTGCCGACCACCCCTACATCCGGGTCGACCACGTCATCCTCACCCCGTCCAGCGAGTGGGCAGGACCGACAGGACTCTTGACGTCACGGACCCTCACCATGCTTGCGGGTACGTTGGACCATCGAATGGTCTACGTTTGCGGCCCCCAAGCGCTCTATCCTTACGCATTGGCCCAGCTCACAGGTCTCGGCCACCCCCGCAGCCGCATCCGGTTCGAGGCTAACGGTGCCCCCACTGATCCCACCACCCAGCCTCACTGGCCCTCCAGCATCGACCCCGCTGAAGAGGTCACCGTCACCACTCGCGCAGGAAGCTTTCGCACTCCCCGCAATCGTCCCCTCCTGGATGCCCTCGAGGACCAGGACATTCGGCCCGAAGCCGCCTGCCGCTCCGGCGAATGCAGCCTGTGCCGCGTCCGTGTCCGTAAAGGCCGGGTCCACAACGCTGAAGAGGCCCAACTTCGCTTGTCAGACGAGAAGTTCGGCTACACGCATTCCTGCGTCGCCTACCCCCTCACCGACCTCGAACTCGACCTCTGAACACGCGGCTCGACTGCCTCACCACATGAAGGTGCTGTGGGCGCGGGCGTTGACGATGTCGAGTCCGCGGTCGTGTTTGTCGGGGGTCCAGCCGGTGGTCCACGGGCAGGGGCTGATCAGCCGTCGGTGAGTCCGCCCCAGACGCTTTGGCTGGCGCGGTAAAGATGGAGGGCGACGGGGGTTCTGGGTATGTTCGATTCCCGGGGCTTTGCGCGGCCCCGCTACGCGTGCTCCAGCGCACGCAGGCCGAACGGCTTACTCGAACGGGTGTCTCGACGACGGCCCAGCGCCTCCGGCCCCCGCGCGCTGCCCCTCATGAGCATGGACCGACGCAGCATCTGCTCAAGTTCGTTGAGTCAGACAGACGCGGTCCGGACGACGAGCGAATCGTCCGTCAGGACCTTCAGCCGCGCAGTGTCGGGCGGGGGGCATGGTGGACGTAGTTCCCCAGTCGCTGCCCCCGAGCGGTCACGATGGTGGGCAGTACTTCCTGCACCCTGCACTACCGAGGTCGGTCACACTTCCCGACCAGGCGGCGGTGATCCACCGGCCCACTCCCGGATGGCCGGCCGGCTGCCCCGGGGGTACGAAGCCGACAGCCACCGGCATGCCGGGCGAAACGTCCGGCTGATCTACCGGCCGCGCCGCCACCGCAAACATCGAGGGAAGGACGCAACAGCTCCGGAGTAATTACCGTGACCTCGTCGTCCGCGCCCACCTCCAACTCGGCGCGCCCATCGTCCTGATCTGAGACAACTGTGAGACTCATGGGGCGCCGTCCGGGGCCAGGGTCTGCCCCGTGGGACAACTGGCCCAGGTTGCCTTGTTTGATCTGTCGGCCCGTGGTCCGGGCGGCGGCTGCCTGATCTCGGGTTTGCCACACCCTCTCCTGCGGTCGGTTTGACCATGGAGGGTGCGACCGGTCAGGGGATCCTCCAGTGGAGGTCCCGCTCGGCTGAGCATGGATTGCTCATTGCAGGATGATCCTGCAGACCTAGGTTCATGAATGTCCGAGGCGAACGACCACCGCAATGACGCGAGGGACGCTCGTCAACATCAATGCTATAAACGGCATTCTCTGCAGTGGAGAGATCATGAACGACACTCTGGAAAGCGTTGCTGTCGAGCTCGACGAGGCCAGTCTTCAGCTCCTTGACTTCGAGGTGGATGAGGAGTTCGAGTGGATGCCCGCGGAAGCGGCCATCAACTTCAACCACAACGAGATCCTGGTCTGTAACTAACACCGGGCTCTAGTGGGTGCCCCGGGTGGTGCATTGCCCAGCCACGGAACCCGGGGCACCCTCTCGATGGCAGTGCTATGTCAGTGAGGGCGACGTGAGACCTCTGGAAAAGCAAGTGACGGATGGGACTCATCGAGCAGTTCCTCCACATGAGACATGGGCCAGGGTATCCCCCCTGCTTCGCACCATGGGCATCACTCGTGTCTCGGATTTGACAGGGCTGGATGTCATAGGAATACCCGTGTTTCAAGCTGTTCGCCCGAATGCGGCGACGCTGTCGGTATCCCAAGGGAAAGGCATCACTCCTGAACTCGCCAAGGTGTCGGCGGTCATGGAATCCATCGAGACGTGGCATGCGGAGAATATGAGGCTGCCCTGCCTGGCCGCATCCGTCGCAGAAATGGAACCAATCCTGCCCTATTCCGTCCGGCAACTGCCCATGCCACCGCGCTCGATAGTCTCCTCAGCCACAAGGCTGCAATGGGTGGCTGGTCAGCCCGTCTGCGGCACAGCCCTCGTGTGGATTCCGCGGGACTGCGTCCTCCTGGACGCCACCGGCCCCGGAAGCCTGAACAGCCCTCCGCTTCTCAGTTCGAACTCGAACGGGCTGGCCAGCGGAAACACCGTCGAAGAGGCACTGCTCCACGGAATGTACGAGGTGATCGAACGAGATGCACGAGCCCGTGCGGCAGAGGATCGCGCAGGACTGCGAGTGGATCTCGGCACGGTCACCGCGGGGAGGGGTGCCGAACTACTCGAACTCTTCGCCGCCGCTGACATCCACGTGTGTGTCTATGACCTCACGCCTATGGCTGTCCTGCCTGTGTACGAGGCGCAGATCTGGTCCGCGGACCTCCCCATTCGATTCCGAGGTGCTGGCTGCCACGTCGACGCGGACGTTGCTCTGTGTAGAGCTCTGACCGAAGCAGCGCAGTCGCGCCTGACCATGGTCGCCGGTACCCGGGATGACATGGACGCACAGGCCTACGGCTGGGTGTCCTCACGCGCACGGCTGAGGATGCCCTTTGTGAATGGCTGCCCCACACGCCCATTTTCTGGTAACAGGCCTGCACTCGAGCGTGCTTGTGGGCTGGACGAGGATCTGGAGACGGTTGTCGACGCGGTGGTCGAACAGACCGAGACCGGTGTGTTCTGGGTGGATCTGACACGGCCGGAGATTGGCATACCCGTAGTCCAAGTCATTGCGCCAGGCCTGACGATTCAGAGGGATTTTCGATGACGGTATACCTCTTCGTTGGACCGTCACTTCCGCGTCGTATGAGGCAGCAGTGCGAGGAACGCGCAGTCGTCTTGCCTCCGGTCGCCGCAGGTGATCTTTTGCGTCTGAAAGCCGTCCCGGGTGACATCGTGGCCATCGTCGACGGGTTCTTCCTTCGCAGGCCGGCAGTAAGGCACAAGGAGATACTCGATCTGTTGGCAACCGGCGTGCAGGTTCATGGCGCGGCCAGCATGGGGGCGCTTCGCGCTGCCGAGCTGACTGCCTTCGGAATGGTCGGGCACGGGCGCATATTCGCCGACTATGCGAGCGGTGAGATCACCGCGGACGACGAGGTCGCCCTCCTGCACGGAACCGAAGAGGAAGACTACGAGGTCTATACCGAGGCACTCGTCAACGTGCGATACGCCCTGGGCGACGCAGTGGCGGCAGGACTGTTGCCGTCCGACGTCGCCAGCACGTTCCTGTCGGCCTCCTCCCGGCTGCCCTTCGTCGAGCGGACCCGTGACGCCGTGATCGATGCCGGCCGCCGAGCCGGACTGGGTACGGAGTGTGTCCGGGATGTCGCTCGTGTGCTTCGCGACGCAACGGACTTCAAGCGGGTAGATGCCCTGAATCTGCTGGCTTCGGTGCTGGCAACGCACGCACCCGCGCAGGAAACGAAGCCAGCCTGGCAACTCTGCGCGAGCTCCTACCTGCAGGAGTGGAGGGCGCAGGCCCGAGGTCGGCATGTCCGGGAACTGGGATGGATCACCGAGACGGAGGTGCACCGCCTGGCGCAGGTCGTGGCGGCCGACTATGCCACCTTCCGTGAAGCAGTGGCTCTGCGTGTGCTGGCGACGACTCATGCTGCCTCGATGGACGATTTGTTCGCATCCTCCTGCCGAGAGCGTGAACTCGGCGGCACATTGTTCGCTGACCCGAGGCTCGAACCTATGGAACAGCAGCCGACTGCACAGACGAATGCTATATCCGCGCTCCGACGTTTCGGCCTGCTTGACCCAGGTGCGCAAGGAGACCCGGGCTTGGACCGATGGTGCACTACGGCGGAAGGATCTCTTGCGCCCATCGTGCGCAGCTGCAAGGCGGCTGCCCGCGCATTGTTCCCGCACTCCGCATTGCTGTGGGGCGACCCGTTCCTGGCGGCACTGCAGGCCACCGAAGCCTACTCGCGAGTCCAGGCACAGCTGGTCGAATGCCGACGATATCATCAAGAGTTGCTCAGAAAGCGTCCGGCATTCCATCCCGCGCAGTTGAAGGGGGACAACATTCTGGCCTATTTCGCTGAGAAGTGGCGCCGGAACGACATGGAAGACGCAGTGCTGGAACGAGGGTTCGCGACCATCGACGACTTCCTGGACAGTGCCCGCAACTTCTACCTCTACGACAAGGCTCGCAGGGACGCACCCCCACTGCGTTTGATGTAGCGTGCGTGCTACACGCCGTTTCCCTCAAAATCGACGCCTTTGGGCTGCATCCGTCGTGATGGGCGGAGAGGGACGTCCAGGAGAGCGTGGCGCCGAGATGGGCAGTGACTTCAGCAAAGGAGGTCCGCGGGCGGAAGGAGTGTTGCCGGATCATTGCGCTTTTCTCGGTGGCCCGCGTCAGCCATGAGGTCAGCAACCCGCACATGGAGTGTCAGTTCGCTTGTCGATGTCCCTCAGCTCGTAGGGTTCCTCCACAGGGTGCCGCCCGTCGAGGGTCCGAACTGCACATCTCCGCGAATAAGGTCGACCAGGATGGGCTAGCAGCCCAGCAGTTGCTGGCCTCGCGTCGCACGAAGCCAGACACTGCACGGAGTAGGCCCAAACGCGCCTACCCCGGGCCGGATGAGAGTCAGCCACGGATGGTGAGGCGGGCCCAGTGTGTGGTTCCAGTGTTGTGTGTGTGGGTGCCGTGGGAGTGCGCGAGGGTGTCGATGATGTCGAGTCCGCGACCGTGTTCCTCGGGAGCGCAGGTAGTGGTCCATGCGCCGTGGGTGGGAGCCGGTCCGCCGTCGGTGAGTCCGACCCAGACACGATCGCCTACGTGCTCGCGGTGGAGATGAAGGGCCACCGGGGGCTGTGCGTGTTCGATGGCGTTGGTGACCAGTTCCGAGACGACCAGCAGAACAGTGTCGGCGCTCTGTTCGTCGAGGCGCCAGCCTTTGAGAACGGTAGCGACGATCTGGCGTGCTGTCCTGGGCGCCGTTGGGTGGTGGGCCAGGGGCCACGTGCCGCCAGAAGAAGGGGACCGGGGGGAGGGAATCGGCACCGGCCCGACGGGCGGGCGGACTGTCCCGGGCGGTGTGTCCGGTGCTGTGTGCGTGTCCGTGGTGTCCGTGGTGCCGAGGTACATGATGATCACATCCGGATGGACGGCTGCTTTTGGTGGATCTCTGGCACTTGCCGAAGAGTCGGAGCGAGATGCGAATCCGATCCCTCCAGTAATTAATCTCCGTCGAATCGGCTCCACGGGCATGAGCAACCCATGCCTAGAAATCACGTGCCGTACTCTGCAACCATCCGGGGATGAGGCGATGCTCACCGGTCTTCGCTCACCCCACCTCACCCGCCTGCAACGACGACTGGGCTTGATGCCGAGGTTCATGAGCGGTCCTGCGGATCCATGCCGTCCTGCAACGACTGGGCGAGGGCTGCGGACACCAGCGTGTCGCCCGGCTGATCGCAACACCGGGCTGCAGGGCAGGCACCGCAGACGACGCCGGCTGACGACGATCCCCGACCTGCGGGCCGCCGCCCGGCCCGACATCGCCGTCCGCAACCTCGCTCCCCGCGCGAACGGCCTCGACGCACGCTGGTGCGGTGACATCACCTACATCCCCACTGAAGGGGGCTGGCTCTATCCGGCCCCCCGCCGACCACCTGCCTGACCACGCCGATGGTGTCCGTCAAAGCAGAACAAGCTCAGGCGTCAACCTGCCACGCTCCGTGGACACTTCAGTTGACTCGACATGGGTGTACACCGTGATGCCGAGGCATCAGACTCTACGTCTCCTGATGTTCGGAGCGGCTCAGTGAGCCTCTTTCATCCTGTGCCGTGGGGATGAAATGGGCTGGTCAGCGTGGTGGTGACGTGACGAAGCCCCTCGTCGTTGGTGTGGTGA